>CANMXH010000157.1 GCA_947501315.1 Caulobacteraceae bacterium
ACGCTTGGCAATCCCCCGCGCCGCGTATAAAGAGCCCCTCTCGCGCGGACGGGCTTCCTCCGCTGCGCCAAGGCCGCCTTAGCTCAGCCGGTAGAGCATCGCATTCGTAATGCGGGGGTCAGGTGTTCGAGTCACCTAGGCGGCACCATCACTCTAATGGCACCATGGCCATGAAGCCTGCCGACCCCACTATGGCCGCGGGTCCGAAGGGGGGCAGGTCACTGCTACGGCCTCGTTGAAGGCCAGCCGTGCTGTTCTCATGTTGACGAAGTCGCGGCGGCTGCGCCCGCACGGGGTCGTCACGACGTAACGCGAAAAGACCCGTTGCGACATCTGGTACACGACTTCAATCAACTGCACGCCCGCCGCGGACACTCTAAGGATTTCCCGCCTGGCCATTACAGCCGCATCCGGTGGGAACCGAGGAAGCAGCGCATGAACAGGCGATAGAAAAAACCGTATCGCTGTCGCAGTTCAGTTGTCGCGCACGCCTGGCGGCCCCGCCCTTTGTATTGTTCGACGATCACCCGGCCCTCCCGCTCTTCCAAAGGGAGACTAGCCGTCGCCCGGAGCGGTTCCTTGCGTCAGCGCAACTCTACGGTGGTGGGGCTAGGTCGACAAACCCTGCGGATGCAGTCGGGGTTCGAAATGACGATTGTGTTTCCGGACGGCTAGACGGCCTGCGACCCGGTCAGCTGTGCGGACCCTGCCGGCACTCGACTGGCCAGAATTCGGGCGACGGCCCCGGTAAAGGTGTCAGCATGCAGGGGTTTGGGCAGGGCTTCGTCAGCCCCGAAAGCGAGAGCCGTCCGCAGCAGCAAGCCACTGCCCATCTGACCACCGGACGATATGGCCAGAATGCGGACCTCGGGATGGGCGGCCTTCAGCTGGGTGATGGTTTCCAGCCCGTCCCTGTTGGGCATGAGCATGTCCAGGACGACCAGATCGACCGGCAGGATGGACACGACCTCCAGGGCTTCATCGCCATCCGAGGCCTGAACAACCGCATGGTCTTCATGCCGAAGCATTTCAGAGGCAATCAGCCTTATGGTCGGGTCGTCGTCGACGATTACGATAATGGCCACGTTTATCTCCTGATTCATTATGCCCCGGAAAATACACTGTTCCGTGAAGATGGATGCTTAACGATCAGGCAGCCCTTGCCCTTGCAGCAGGAAGGTCGGCGACGGGGCAGGCGCGATGGTAGAGATACCCCTGGAGATAATGGACTCCGGCAGTCCTGAGGAAGACCGCCTGGTCCGCGGTCTCTACGCCTTCGCAGACGACCTTCATGCCCATGGCCCGGCCGATGCCGATGACGGCGTGGATGATGGCAGCCGAGGCGGTGTCTTCACAGCACCGTTCCACGTAACTTCTGTCGATCTTGAGCGTGCTGAGTTTCAGTTCGCGCAGCGCATGCAGACTTGCGTAGCCGGAGCCGAAGTCATCGAGGGCGATACCGATACCGAGGGCCGAGAGCATCTGGATGGTATTGCGCGCCGATTCGATGTCCAGGATCGCCGTTTCCGTGATCTCGATCTCGAGCCGCTTCAGCGGAAAGTTTTCACGCTTGGAAAGCGCGGCGACGCGGACAGCAAAGCCGGGGTCCTGAAAATCCCGGGCAAAGGCGTTCACCGAGACGCGAAGATCGGGTCGCGCCGACAGTTCACGCATGGCGGTGCCGAGGACGAAATCCGTCAGCTCGACGATCGCCTCGCTCTTTTCCAGTTCCGGAATAAAGTCCGCGGGGGACAGGGGGCCCAGGACCGGATCGCTCCAGCGGACGAGCGCCTCGACCTTGTCGGAGAACTCTCCGGACCGGTCGGTCATCATCTGGTATTCGACCCGGACATGTCCGGCCGCCATGGCCTGCCGCACCCGCGCGCTCCATTCGGTGCCCGAGGTTTGCTCCGGTTCAGGGGTCGGGGCCGGGTCGGGGTTACGTCCCATGGCCGCGAGGGTGCTGTTGATCAGGGCGGCGACGGCGTCAGGGTCGACGGTTGAGGCATCGCCGTTGCGGGCCCCCTGCTCGATCTCCGAGGCGGCGGCGCTGACCATTGACGCCCCGAGGCTCAGGCTCATGGATTTCAGCGCATGGGCGGCCCGGGCCAGGGCATCCAGATTGCCGGTCTTCAGGGCTTCGCGCATGTCGGCGACCCTGAGCGGAGCATTGACCGCATACAGGCCCTCGACCTTCTCGATGAAGTCCGGCCGTCCGTTCGCGGCCATCGCCGCCAGTTCCATGCGAATGGCGGGGTCCAGAAGATGGGACGTGTCAGGGGCGGCGCGCTGCTGGTCTGCCCCGTCTTCGAGGGCGACGCCTGCGGCCCGGGCATAATCCTGACAGAAGCGCCCGAGGACCCGGGTCAGGTCATCGAGGGTGAAGGGCTTGTGGATCACATCATCCATGCCGGCGATCCGCCAGGCCTCGGCAGCGGAGCCGACGACGTGGGCGGTCAGGGCGACGATGGGCGTCCGGGCACGACCGCTTACGGCTTCCTCGGCGCGAATGCGGCGCGTGGCTTCGAACCCGTCCAGGTTCGGCATGGATCCGTCCATGAGAACGAGATCGTATTCCGCCTCCCTGAGCGCCGACATCGCCTGCAGCCCGTCCTCGGCGAGGGAGACAACCACGCCGAAACGCGCGAGCGCAGCACCGGCCACTTCCCGATTGACCTCCGAGTCATCGACGACCAGAACGCGGGCGCCCGGAAAGGTCTGGTGGCTTGCGGACTGGGACGACAGCCGGTCGAGCGAAGGGCGCTTGCCGGCGTGCATCTGCTGCAGGACCTGGAGCAGATCGTGCCGGCGCAGGGGTTTGACCATGGCGCAGACGCCACGCTCGGAGAAGGCCGCGGCCTCATCCTCCGTGGTGCAGATCATGAGCGAGAGTCCGCCCGTTCCCGCGTCAGGCTGCGGATCCAGCTGGATCGAGCTGCCCATCGGCACCGGATCACCGGTCGACATCACGCCCCAGGCCTTCAGATAGCGATCGAGGGCCGTTGCGGTCTGACCGCCGGTCTGGGCGACATGCACAGGCCAGGCATCGAAGTCGGGGACCTCGGGCAGGGCGTCCTCCGCCGCGACGAGGGGAACATGGAAGGCGAAGGTCGAGCCCTGCCCGAGGACGCTCTCGAGCGCCCACTCACCGCCCATGGCACGCACCAGACGATCACAGATGGTCAGGCCCAGCCCCGTCCCGCCGTATTTGCGGGTGGTGCTCTGATCGGCCTGGGTAAAGGCTTCGAACAGATGAGGAAGGCGATCGGCGGGGATGCCCGGACCGGTGTCGACGATGGCGAACCGCATGTGACCCGGCGCATCGGCAACCGGTTCGACCGTGATCAGCACACCCCCGCTCTCGGTGAATTTGATGGCATTGTTGGCGAGGTTGCCCAGCACCTGTCGCAGGCGAACGGGATCGCCGACGACGACCGGCGTGCGCGGATCCACAAACACCGCCAGGTCCAGCCCCTTGCTGACCGCGCGTTCCATGAACAGGCTGGCGACGTCCTCGGCGACCTCGGTCAGGTCAACCGGTACGGCCTCCATCTCGAGCTTGCCCGCCTCGACCTTCGAGAAATCGAGAATGTCATTGATGATGCTGAGCAGCGACTGGCCCGATTTGGCGATAACGTCGGCATAGCGTTTCTGGCGAGCCGGGAGATCAGACCGCGACAGCATCTCGCTGAGGGCCAGGATGCCGTTCATCGGCGTGCGAATCTCGTGGCTCATCACTGCCAGAAAGTCGGACTTGGCGGCGTTTGCGCTCTCGGCGGCCTCCTTGGCGACAGCGAGTTCCGCCGTCCGGGAGGCGACCTGGCCCTCCAGTCCGGCCACCTGGGCGGCGATCTTCTCATCGCGCACCCGAATGCCGTCGAGCATGTCGTTGAAGCCGCTGACCAGGTCCCGCAGCTCCCCTTCGGCCCGGATCTCGGCCGTCCCGGAATAGTCCTGGGACTGCCGGACGCCGTTGATGAAGGCAGCCAGGCGGATGATCGGATCACTGATCCGTCGGGCCATCTGCATGGCGACCAGCAGCCCGGCCAGCAGCGCCACGCCGACACCCGCAAGGCTGATCAGGACCGCTGACAGGATGCGTGGCCGCAGCCCGGGCACCTTGCTCAGCAGGGTGATCTCGCCCGCCTGGACGCCCTCACTGAGGATGGGGGTCCGGATCTGGATGGTGCCGGTCCTGAGCGCCGACCACAGTGAGAGACTGTCGGTCTGCTGAAGGTTGGCGTCAGAGTTGAGGCGAACACCGCCCCCGGTTTCGGCCAGAAGATATCCGTCCGCAGTCTGTATGCGGGCATAGACGATATCGGGCATCTGGCCGATCGATCGCACGGCCAGAAAGGCACCGGAGGCGTCCCTGGCGGCAACCGAAGGCGCGGCCATCGAGCCGATCACCCTTGCCGTCTGGGTCAGCCGGTCGGTCTCCACGCCGGCCTGGCGCCGCGCATCGGTCCAGCCGGACAGCCCGGCCGTCACCAGCCCGGCCGACACCAGAGATGTCAGGACGAGGACGACCAGTTTCCGGCGTATCGACCCGGTGTTCCTGAACAGTGAAAAAACCAGCGTCCCGGCCCCACGTTAATACGTATTTCAGTTGTTACACATACTGATGACTTCTCCCTTAAGGCGCTGAGTTGCGTATTCGTTAGCCGTCTGAAAATCAGGATACCGAGAAGGTTTCTCGATGACCGGCTTCTTTTATGTTCTCGATGAACCGACGCGGATTTTGTTCGTCGACGACGATCCGATCCTGCGTGAGTTTGCCCAGGTCAATCTTGAGACGCCGACGACATCCATCGATGTGGCCGCCGATGGTCTTGAAGCCCTGAACATCCTCACCGCCGGCAACCATGATCTGGTCCTGCTGGATCTGGAGATGCCGGTGATGGACGGGTTTTCCGTTCTGGCCCGGTTGCGGGCCGATGCTGCGACAAAGGACCTGCCCGTGATCGTCCAGACCGGCCGGGAGGACGTCGAGGCGATCGACCGGGCCTTTCGGCTCGGGGCGACCGCCTTTGTGACCAAGCCGCTGAACTGGCGTCTGCTGAGCTATCAGATCCGCTATGTGCTGCGCGCCTCGGGGGCCGAGCGGCTGGTACGGCGGGCGGCGGCCGGGCTGCAGGAGAGCGCCGCGTGATCTCCCGCCTGCCCGGTTTGGCCAAGGAGTTGCTGCATCGGCTTCTGCACGAGACCCGGGGGTCCATAGCCCTGAAATTCGCCCTGGTCGTTCCGGCGGTCGCCATGCTGAGCGTCGGCGCGGTCGATCTTATGGCCGT
>CANMXH010000158.1 GCA_947501315.1 Caulobacteraceae bacterium
AAAACGATGACCGGCATTCGACTGACCACCCTGCTCGCGCTCTCCGCCAGCGCCCTGACAGTCGCCGCCTGCGGCTCTGCTGAAGTCGCATCGCCGGGCGAAGGCGATTTCGACGGCACGGGCGGCGGCGGAACGGTCACGCCTCCTGCGCCCACTCCGGGCACCCCGGCGGCGGATTGCCCCACCGGTTTCGCCAACGTCGGACTCGTGGCCGGCGGCACGCTCCGTGCCTGCCAGCTGCCGCAGCAGATCAACGGTAACCTGACCGTGCCGCTGCGTGCCGGCACCATCTATTCGATCAGCGGCCGCACCTCGGTCGGCACCGACCAGGGCGTCGATCCGACGGCCCCGATCGCCGGCAGCGTCCAGGGCATCCTGACCATCGAGGCCGGCGTGCGCCTGTTCGCCTCGGGCGGTTCGGACTATCTGCTGGTCAACCGTGGCTCGCAGCTGTTCGCTGAAGGCACGGCCACGGCGCCGATCGTCTTCACCAGCCGCCAGAACGTTGACGGTGCTACCACTCTGGACTCCCAGGGTCAGTGGGGCGGTATCGTCCTGGCCGGCCGCGCGCCGCAGGCCAACTGCTCGCTGGTCGCGCCTGTGACCTGCACCGGCACCGTCGAAGGCACCAGCGCCTTCTACGGCGGCAATACGGCGGCCGACAACTCGGGTCGCCTGCGCTACGTCCAGATCAAGTTCTCCGGCTTCGAAATCTCGACCGGCAACGAACTCCAGGGTCTGACCATGGCCGGCGTCGGTTCCGGCACGACGGTCGAGTTCATCCAGGTCCACAACAGCTCGGACGACGGCATCGAAATCTTCGGTGGCAACGTCAACCTGCGCCGCATCGTGATCACGGGCGCTGACGACGACGGTCTGGACACCGACACCGGCTGGCGCGGTGGTGCCCAGTTCGGCATCGTGACCCAGCGCGCCGCCGGCACCACCAGCCGCAGCGCCGGGTTCGAGTTCTCGTCCGCCCCGGCTGCCACGCCGCTGGCCAGCCGTTATGTGTCCCGGCCGTTCATCTCCAACTGGACGCTGGTTGGCCGCAACGCGCCGATTGACGCCCACACCGTCGCCCACTTCGACACGGGCACGGACGCCACGGTCATCAACTCGGTGTTCACCGCCGCCACCGGCTCGGTCGCCGGCTGTCTGGCCATTGCCGACGCTGACACCGGCACCAGCGGCGTGACGTTCACCTCGGTCTTCATGTCCTGCCCGGTCTCGTACCGCACCGCCAACGTCACGCTTTCGACGGCGGCCTTCACCGGCGGCACGAACAACCTCATCGGCACCTCCACGATGACGGCTCCGGCCGGCGCCACGCTTACCAACCAGGTGCTGACCTTCATCAACGGTGCCAATGAGACGGCCCGTCCGGTTGTCAACGCGGCAACCGTCTTCCCGTTCTTCACGACGACCACCTACATCGGTGCCGTCCAGAACGCCGCTGACACCTGGTACACGGGCTGGACCTGCGGCCTGGCGGCCGGCTCGAACTGCTGATCACGGATGCGCGGGGGCGGCCCTTCCGGGTCGTCTCCGTGTTTCGCGTATTCCGTTGAACCCCTTCAAGGCGCAGATCATGAAGACAGTTACTCTGACCCTGAGCGGGGTCCTGCTGGCCACCAGCGCGCTGATCGCGCCGGGACTGGCTTTTGCTCAAACGCCCCCGGCACCCGCGCCTGAGGCCGCCGCTGAACAGGACCCGGCCGCTCAGGACGAGCCCGAACAGGTCGGCGAGCTGGACGAGGTCATCGTCCTGGGCCGCTACATTCCGGAGCCGAACCGCGAAAGCGCCGAAGTCGCCGCCTTCCTCACGTCAGAGGACCTCGAGCGGACCGGCGACAGCAGCGCTGCCGGTGCCCTGGCCCGTGTGACGGGCCTGACGGTCGTTGAGGGCCGGTTCGTCTACGTGCGCGGCCTCGGCGAGCGCTATTCGTCGGCCCTGCTGAACGGCTCGCCGCTCCCCAGCCCCGAGCCGCTGCAACGTGTCGTTCCCCTGGACCTGTTTCCGTCCAGCATCCTCGAAAGCGTGACCGTCCAGAAATCCTACTCGGTTGATTTTCCGGGTGAGTTCGGCGGCGGGGTGATTGACCTGCGCACGGTCGATGCGCCCAATGATCCTTTCTTCACGATGTCGGCATCGGTCGGCGGCAACACCGAAACCACGGGTCAGGAGAGCCTGATCTATTTCGGCTCGCGCACCGATTTCACCGGTTTTGACGACGGCACCCGTGACGTTCCGGGACAGTTGGCCCTCGCCTTCGCGCGCGGCCGTCCGGTCAACAGCTCCAACGTGACCCCGCTGGAACTGGAAAGCATCGGCCACTCGCTGGTCAACTCGCCGCTGCGTCTCCTGCAGCGCGAAACGACGCCGGTGAATTTCGGCTTTGATTTTGCCGGTGGGCTCAAGTCCGACAGCAGCCTCGGCACATTCGGCGTGATCGGCGTGGCCGGCTACAGCAACAGCTGGACGACGCGGAACGGCGTGCAGGAAGAGGCCCAGTTCTCCGGTGCCATCCTCGTGCCCGTCACGAGCAAGGCCTTTGAGTCGAACCAGAACGACATCCAGCTGAACTTCCTCGGCGGCCTGTCGCTGGTCACGGACAACAGCGACTATCGCTGGACCAATTTCTTCGTGCGCAACGTCACCAAGGAAGCGCGGATCAGCGCCGGTCCCGATTTCGACGCCGGTGGCGCGATCCAGCGGAGCGACCACACCGAATGGTTCGAACGCCAGCTGTTCTCCACCCAGCTGTCCGGCGAGCATGAGTTGATGGACGGTGCCCTGGAAATCTCCTGGCGCGGTGCCTATGCGCTGACCGAACGCAATGCGCCCTACGAGACGCGTTTCGAATACGGTGTCGCCGCAGACGGTGCCTTCCTGCATGAGATCGGCGGCAACCGGATCTCCTTCAGCGAACTGGAAGACGATATCGTCTCCGGCGGGGCAGACGTCACCTACACCACCCCTCTGTCCGATTATCGGGATGCCGTCTTCAGCTTCGGTGTGGCTTATTCGGACAACAATCGTGACGCCGAGCGCCGCGACCTGCAGTTCGTGCCCGCCAGCACCCTGACGGAAGAGCAGCGGCGGTCGCGGGTCGACTATCTCTACTCGGACGTCAACATCGGGCCAGCCGGCTTGCTCCTGACGGAAGTCACCGGCGGTGCCGGCAGCGGTGCGGCCGCCTATTCGGCCCAGATCGAGGTCGCGGCCGCCTATGTCCAGGTGGACGCCGAGATCATTCCCCTGGTTCGCACCACCTATGGCGTGCGCTTTGAAGACGGCAAGCAGACGGTCACGACCCGTGACCTGTTCGGCGGGGCCGCGCCCTTCGCTCCGACCGAGATCAACGAGCAGTACTATCTGCCATCGTTCACGGCGACGTGGAACTTTGCGGAAGACCAGCAGCTGCGTCTCGGCGCGTCCCGGACCATCGGCCGTCCGCAGTTCCGCGAGCTGGCTCCACAGTCCTATACGGACCCGGAAACCGATCGCGAGTTCACCGGCAACCCGTTCCTGGTCGATACCCGTATCACGAACGTGGACGCCCGTTACGAGTGGTTCTTCGCCCGCCAGCAGTATCTGACCGCCGGCGTCTTCTACAAGGACCTGGAAAAGCCGGTTGAAGCTGTCATCTCGGCCTCCAGCGCCGGCCGTCAGCAGTCGTTCCTGAACGCGCCGCAGGCGACCATCTTCGGGGCTGAAATCGAAGCCAAGAAGTTCTTCGAGTTCCCGGACAGTGGTTCGTCCTTCATCGCCAACAAGCGCTGGCTGGTTCAGGCCAACTACACCTGGTCGGACTCAGAAGTGACCGTCGAAGCGGGAGACTTTGTTCGCACGCCGGGCGGCGGCGGCACAAACGAGCGCGCGGACTTCTTCATCGAGGACGGCAGCCGTCTTCAGGGCCAGTCCGAGCATGTCGCCAACGTACAGCTGGGTTGGGAAGATGACACGGCCCGGTCCCAGGCGACCATCATCGTCAACTACGTCAGCGAGCGCGTCAGCGCCCGTGGCGCAGGCGGCGCCGGCAACCGCGAACCGGACTACATCCAGGATCCGGGCATCTTCATGGACTTCGTCTACCGCAAGGATTTCGAAGTGGGTGGCCGGGACATGGGCTTCGCCGTCGAACTTCGGAACCTGCTGAACACGGGCTACGACGAGTTCCAGGAACTGGGCAACAAGATCCTGATCAACAACTATGAGCTGGGGTCCAGCGCCTCGGTCAGCCTGACGGCGCGTTTCTAGGGGTAATGGGAGGCGGCTGCCCGGCCGCCTCCCGACCTTCCCGGCAAGACGGATTTGCGGAATTTCATCCGTACGCGAATCTATTGTCACGACAGGTTCGCCGGGCTGTCACGATCCCATGAAGCCGCACACGGACGATCGGTCTAAAAGGATCGCCGGGCCGTGAGGGTCCGCTTGAGGCACGCCACATTGATCGGCGCAGTTCGCAGTTTCAGTACACAGATCCGGGCCGCCTGGTCGGAGCAGCCGGAGCGTGTTCGCCTTGCCGTCGAGGTCGCGCTGGCGCTGCTGCTGGTGGTTCAGCTGGGTCGCCTGGTCTGGATTGTGGCAGAGCCGCGGGATGCGGCCGCATCGATGGCCGCCTCCCCTGTCGCCGTGAGCCCGGCCGATCCCGGCGTTTTCCAGCGGTTCGACGCCTTCTTCCGCGCCGGCGGTCAGGGTCGTTCGGCCGAGGGGGGCGCGGGCGGCGGTGGTCAGATGCGTTTGTACGGCCTGCGCTCCGATGGGGCGGGGGGTGGTTCGGCGATCATCGGGCTGGCGGACGGGCGGCAGGTTTCGGTGGGCGTGGGCGAAGAGGTCGAGCCGGGGCTGGTCCTGCGCGGCGTGGGGCCGGACCATGTGACCCTGGCACGCGGGGCGTCGGTGAGCCGGCTGGCCTTCCCGGATACGCCGATGGAGGCCGTGCCGGTTTCCTCCCCGAATCCGGCACCGCAAGCCAGCCTCCTGACCCGGCCCTCCCCCCCGACCCCGGACCCAACCATGGACACGGCTGTCGACCCGGCGCGGCTCATGACCCAGGCGGGCTTGAGGCCACGGATGCGGGGCTTGCGGATAGACGGCTTTACGGTGTCCGCCTCCGGCGACGCGGCGCTGCTGCGGGCGGCGGGCCTTCAGGCCGGGGATGTGATCCTCGCCGTCAACGGCCAGCCGCTGGACAGCCTGGAACGGATTGCGGCCCTGCGCGGCCAGCTTGAGAACAGTTCGGGTGCCGAGCTCCGCTATGAGCG
>CANMXH010000159.1 GCA_947501315.1 Caulobacteraceae bacterium
CACGGACTGAGCCGGCAGCAGATAGCCGGACCGCACGGCCACGAAGTCGTCGCCCGCGGGATTGGAGGCGGCGAAGCTGATGTTGACGCCGACTGCCTCAGGCGCGCCCTCCTCGATGCGCCAGTCCGCGCCGTCCTGACGGGCGGTGACGACCCGCTTGCGGCCCCGATTTTCCAGGACCATCCGAACGGTCGTCAGACCTTGGGACAGGCCGGTGTAGCCGTCGGACAGGAAGTCGTTGCCCTGCGGCGTATAGACGACCTGAATACGCTCAGTTTCGGGCACCTCGGCGCCTGTATTGTAGGAGATTACGGTCTCGGCCGGCAGGGTGATGCCGTTGACCGTGGCGGGCTCGGCCAGTTGGCTGAGGAAGGTCCCACCGAGGGAGCTCGCATTCCCGATGGACATCTTCAGCTTGGCCGGAACCGAGGTGCGCTCGAGGGCTCCGTTCGGACGCACCAATATGCTTTCGCTGGTGGAGTAATCGATGAGGCGACTGATGAGGCCCACACGGCCGCCACCCGTTCCGAGCGCGCTGATCATCAAGAGGGCGTCGGTCGGCTCGGCGCTGTAGACGACCTGGGCTGCTTCCAATGGCGTCCCTCGGGTCCAGATCGAGACCTGCCGCGGCCACTGAGTCGCCAGCGTCGGTGCCCCGTTCAACGTATGCTCGATCAGCAGATGGTCGCTATCCAGCCAGGCGCTGAAGTTGCGGCCGACCCCCGACCTGAACCCGTCAGCGACGAACGTGCCCGAACGAAGATCGAACTCGCGCAGATCGACCTCATCGCCGCCCGAAGGCGACAGTCTGAGAAGACAGCGCTCGAACTCCGGCGGCGCGCACGCGCTGTCCATCCCGTAAAACTGAAGCTCGTAGGGTATGCCCTCGGCTGCGCGCAGGGCATCAATGTCCAGCACGTCGCGCCAGGCTCCAGGGCCGCCGTTCGCCTCACGCCGGGCGACGGACATCACCCCGTGAGGATGGCGGGTCGAACGCTGAAACTTCAGGATCACGGGGCCCAGCAAGGCATACTGCGGCGGCGGATCGCCCGCCTCCAGCAGGGTGGTGAGTTCGGCGGCGATGGCCGCTCGCTCGGGCATGGCTGCGATCGCCGCCTGGGAGCGGACGGTCTCGCGCGCCGCCCACGCCAGGGCCTGCGGATCATATGGCGCTTCAAGCCATTGGAAGGGATCGGCCGCCGCCGGTGCTGAGGATTGCGGGGCGGCCGGCTCTCGTACCTGCGCGATGACTTGCCCGCCGAACGCCAGAACGACGGCCATGGCCGTCAACCCCAATCGCATCTTCATCGATCTTCCTCCCAACGGACCGCCCGTCGGAGGTAAGACGTACGAAGCCGGACAGGGGACAGACAGCAGAGTCAGCCTAACTCGGCTGCACACAACAGAAGCCAAGCGTCAGGCTATGTCAGCCAAAACTGATTGCCCGGTGCTCAACGCGCACTCAGGTGCTGACAGTTTAACTGCGCCAAGTCGAAATCCGCCCTACCTGCCGGAAATCAATCAGCAGCGGCCGCTCAAGCTGTCTCCGCTTTGACCCGGAAAGTCGAAAGGTGGGCCTGCTGATCAGATGTCTTCGGATTTTTACCGTGTCGCAGATCGCTGTGTGGGTGGTGAGGAATCTCTGGGCTAAGACAAGGGATTTTGAGCTCTGCTTCTGTCGCTCGCGTCGTCGGATCGGGATGTGGAAGTTCTCCGACCGATTGTTTCCCCAAAGCCGGCCAGGTCGATGCAGGAGCCTCAGATCCGGCGGATCCTTGCCAGGAGCGGACGTTCCGAACCGCCGCTTTGAGTCAGACTCGGTCCTTCCCTCCCCTGCCCATTTTCGCCCAATCGGCATTCTCTGAACAGGATCAGACACTCGAACCTCACGCGCCTAAAAAGCCTTCCGCAAAATCCGATTGACGGTCGCGAAGTGGGTGCTTTCGAGTGACAACACCCGGATTGCGCCTGGCTGGCGGCGCACCGGAGTTAGGTAAACGGTAGCGAAAATCGACTTGCATTCGAATGCATAAACTGTCCAATACGCCGATGTTGAACAGTGCACCGCCAAGCCATCTGCAGAGCCGCATCGTCCGGTACGGCGATTTGATCCCCTGCACGACTGCCTTTATCGACACACGAACTCCCGGTTCCGATGCCAAGGAAAATTTCACCATCATCGGCCCCGGTGTTGCCGAAAACCCTTCCCAACATGTCCACATCGCCGAGCCTCACGGCTTCAACATCGGCGGGGCCCGACAGCCACCTGGCTGCCTGAACTCCCAGCATTTCCACGAAACGGCCGAAGTCTTCTTCGTTCACTCTGGCCGCTGGGCTTTCCGGACCGGCGAACATGCCGACGAAGCCGAGGTGATTTTGGAGCCGGGCGACACCATCTCCATTCCCGTGCATGTGTTTCGCGGCTTCGAGAACGTGGGGGCAGACACGGGGTTTCTCTACGCAGTTTTGGGTGGTGACGACCCCGGTCGCGTCGTCTGGGCCCCGGAAGTATTGGAGAAGGCGCGCGGATACGGGCTGGTTCTGCTTGAAAACGGCCGCTTGGTTGACACCCTTACCCAGCCGTTGGCTGCGGCAGACAGTCGGGTTGTGCAACCTGAACCTCGCGAAGCGCTGGATCGGATCGTTTGCCACGTAGACACTCCGGCGCTGGAGGCCGTGGTGGTTCGACGGGACGCCAGGCTTGCAGAACTGCCTTCTGCCGTCCCCGGCTTGATCGAGGGCGCGCTGCTTGGCGGCGCAAATCCTGAGGAGACCGCGCCGGCATCGCCGCTGGATTGGGCCCACGGCTTCGTCTGTCGTCGGGTTCGGATGGAGCCGGGTGCCCGGACACCCGCGTTCATAAGGGCCGAGGCCGAAGTGGTCTTTGTCCATTCCGGCATACTTACGATAGAAATGGCGAACGAACGGGCCGTCCTGGGGCCCGGCGACGTGCTGACCGTTCCCGTCAATGAAGTTCGGCGCTTTTGGTCGGACCACGGTGCCGACCTGTTCGTGACGCGTGGGGGTGATTGGCCCAGAGCTGCGTTGATCGTCGATGAGGCCACCTGACGTGAGACATCGCCATGCCCTGGTCCGCTGACTCGAGCGCACCGTCCCCGGCGGGACGGTCGATCGAGAACTTGCTCGCCGACCGACCGCGTCGCCAGACGTTGACGGGGTTCGACCCCGAATACAGCGATATCGTCGACTACATTATGCGTTGCACCCACCGCATCTGGGAACAGAAGGACGTGGGGCTTTGCCGGTCGCACTATGGCGAAGACTGCCTCATCCATACCCTGGCCGGCCCGGTTCGCGGAGTGGAGGCGGTGGTGGCCAATACGCTGGCGACGCTGGCCGCGTTTCCGGACCGCAGTTTGATCGGCGAGGACGTAATCTGGAGCGAGGATGCGCCCGGATTATTCCACACCTCGCACCGGATCGTCAGCCTGATGACCCATCTGGGGGATGACGCCTTCGGACCTGCGACCGGCCGGCGGGCCGAGGTCACAACGATCGCTGACTGTCTCGTACGGGAGAATCGGATCGTCGAGGAATGGCTGGTTCGCGACAATGCCCAGCTGGTCCGCCAGCTCGGCCTAGATCCATGGACCTTGGCGCGCGCCCAGGCTGAAGCGGACAAGGCTTCGGACCCGGGCAGCCACGCCTGGAGAGCCGAGGAGGTCGAGCGGGTTCGAAGTGGACGCCCACTCGTAGCCGCCCCCCCCGCCGATCACCCGGCGACCGCATTGATCGCCATGCTGCATTCCGCTGTCGACGGCTCCAACCTGGGCACGGCGGCGAAGCGGCTGTCTGTTTCAGTCGAGGGGCGCTGGCCATCAGGTCGGCGCTGGTTTGGCCGGGGGGGCTGGGTTGGTGCAATGAACCAGCTAACTGCCGGACTAGAGAGCCCGAGGCTGGTTGTGGACCACTGGGCTGCCAGTGCCTTGCCGCACCAGGATCTAGCCGTCGCGCTGCGATGGTCACTTGCCGGACGCCATACAAGGCCGGGCGTTTACGGGGCTCCGACCGGACGCGACCTGCTCGTGCTGGGCGTCAGCCACTACAAGGTCCGGGACGGGAGGGTGGTGGAGGACGTCACCGTTTTCGACGAATTGGCGATGCTGCGCCAATTGGCTGGAGGATTGGGGGCATGACGGTACTCGGGTGCCTACTATCCGGCGAGGGGCCGCCTGTCCTCCAGACATGCCGTTTCGAGGGACTTGGCGGAGAGTTGTATGGGCGAGCAGCGATCTCCCATAGGCTGGCGGATTTGCAATCCCTCGTCTCGAGCCCACTGCTGGACGTGGAGACCGCCCGAATGGGCGTCTGGATGGATGCCGAACACGCTGTCGTCGGTGATCTTGTGCACGGAAAGGTGCAACGGCTTTGGCTTCTCGCCGACCGGGTCGGCCTGAGCTTGCCGGCCACCATCGACATCCCCAGCGATCCCGACCTGATGCAGGCGAGGTGGGAAACACGCTTCGAACCACGCGACCACCCCGAGCTGAACACTGCAGATGCGGCTCGCTTGCTGAATGCAGTCGATACCTGGCCCGGGCTTGAGCTAGGTCGGGCAAGGCCGGTGGTCATGAGGGCGGCGTCAGCGGGATCGGTTCTTTTGGCGCTGCTAAGGATGGAGGGCGAGGCAGCGGATGGCCTGCCGGTTCCAATCGCATGCAACGGTCTGATTGTGGCGGACGGCAATGGTATCGAGCGTCGTCTGGACGGCGCAGGATTGGCTCAGGCCCGCCTCCGGTCGTGGAACCCACGACTTTAGAATTGATCGTGCGCCCCGGTGCGCCTTACGCGCAGAACTTTGTCTGCATTCGAATGCATTTCGAGTAGACAGGCGGCGCATTCGAATGCAGTCTCAAGGTGTGAGATCCGGCAACGGACGATTGGGGAGCGAAAAAATGGCTATCAAGTATTGGCTTGCGGGTGTTTCGATTGGGGCCCTTGCCCTTGCGGCTATGCCTGCGGCCGCCCAGACGGCCTCGGAGCCGGAGGCGTCGTCCCTGGACGAGATTGTCGTCACGGCGCAACGAAGGGCCGAGAACCTTCAGGACGTGCCGATCGCGGTAACCGCCCTGACATCCGAAACCCTTTCGAATAACGATATCCGCGACCTGTCGCGGGTCGAGGTTCTGACGCCGGGCTTTTCGTTCGGCAAGTCGGGCTCCGACGCCCGACCCGCAATCCGCGGTGTCCGCACCGAGAACGTCAGCGTATCGGGTGATCCGAC
>CANMXH010000160.1 GCA_947501315.1 Caulobacteraceae bacterium
GATGTCGTCATGCTGGACAATTTCACCCTGCCGATGCTGCGCGAGGCGGTAGCCCGCACGGCCGGACGGATCACGCTGGAAGCCTCGGGCGGGGTCAATCTGGAGACGGTGCGCGGTATCGCCCAAACCGGTGTCGATGTGATCTCGGTCGGGGCCCTGACCCATTCGGCCCCGGCGCTCGACGTGGGACTGGACGCCATGCCCTGCTGAGCTGCGGACGCCGGCCGGAACGCACGGGTCGAGGCGACAGGATCAGGGTGTTCCGGACGCTGTGACCGCGTCTCGCCTCACGCCGCCGGTGCAGAGGCCTCGACAACGACCGGGGCGGTCGGGTTTGCCGGCACCGCGGTCGCCGACTCTGCAGCCTCCGTCTCGGCACCTTGCTCCTGGGCCACCAGAAGGTTGTAGGCGACCGTGCCGGCTTCGAGGACCGGTCCCGTCGGGTCGAGGCTGGCCTGGATCAGGCGCGGGCCATCCGCCACGTTCGACGTCCGTGCGGCATAGGAGAAGGCCTCGCGCGAGCCGGAACGGCCGCCGAAGCGATAGAACATATGGTCACCGACCTGTCCGACCGGCACCAGCGAATGACGCCAGCCCGGTGAGACGCCTGTGGTGTGGAAATGGGTCGCGTTGCCGACGCCCGCGAATACGGCTCCGGAAAGGGCGGCTGAGGCCACTGCGCGGGCCCGGTTCCAGGCGGTCTGATTGACCGGTCCGCGCATCGAGCCGTCGCAGGTGAAACTGAATTGGCAGCCTGTCCGGCGCCCCGCACCCTGGAAGACCACGCCGCAGACGCTGTTGGGGAAGGCGGAATGGCGCACCCGGTTCAGCACGACCTGGGTCACCGCACGCATGCCGTCCCGGCCTTCGCCGCGGGCTTCATAGTAGGCAGCCTGGGTCAGGCAATCGAGATCCCGCGACGCGTCCAGCGTGCTGCCCAGACGGAAGGGCATGGCCGCAACCGGGCCGGCCAGACGAATCCGGCGCAGGCCGAAGTCTGCTTGCCGAATCCGCAATTGTTCCAGACGGGCCGTCATGAGCTCGGCCTGTCGGTCGCGCTGGGCTCCCCCTGCGACGGTATAGGGATCATGCCGCCGGGCAATGGCCAGGGCGCTCGCGTCGAGACCGCCGGCGGCCGCCGCCAGCGCTTCCTCGGTGAAGCCGGCCGCAGTGGCCCCCTCAATTCGCTCGGCCTGGGCCCGCACGGTGGTCGCCTTGGCCGCCGTGCCGCCGAGGTAGGCACAGCCGATCGCCAGCCCCAACAACGCGCCGAACGCCGCCGCCGCCGATCCGGGCCGAATCCGGGCCGCACGATCCGCAGGGGGAGTCACACGCGTGTTATTGGCTGGCGACAAGGGCCTGGTCCTGTACGGCAGGGCGCAATGCCGCCCCCGGGTAGTCTCGCAACCGGGCGATCCTCTCCAAACTGTGGAGACCGGACCCGCGAACCGCCTGCGTTGGATCAATGGCCAGCAAAATAACCAGCTATCGAGGAAGGGCCTTAAACCAGCCATTTGTGGCACTAATGTGGTTGATTCGCAAGAATCCGGAGTCCGGCAACATCGCGGTTTATCGGCATTGTAGTCAACAGGTTAGCGGGTCTCAATGTTCTGCATCATACATCAGTGCATCGCTATTTTACTGTATTTGCTTTCATGTGAACGACATGGTGCGGGTGTCTGATTGATATCGGCGGATTGAAAGGGTCCCTGACTGTTGTCATTGTCCGCGCCTGACGGGCGATTTTTACATGAAACTGCGATCCGGAACTGACGGCGTGGGCGGACGTTCAAGACGCGTTGTTGCAAGGATTCCGTCATGAAACGCGCCGTCACCGCCCTTTCGGTCACAATCATCGCACTCGCCGCCGCTGCCTGCGGCCAGACCATCGAGCAGAGGGCCGCCACCGGGGCCATCGCCGGCGCGGTCGTGGCAGGGCCTGTCGGCGCAGCCGTCGGCGGCGTTGCGGGCGCTGCGGTCGGCCAGCCTGACAAGCCGAACTGACACAGTCCGCCTTCGATCGAGCGGCGTGGACCCCGGGAAAGCCTCGCGAACTTGATTTTCGCTCCCATATGGGGTTAGCGACGCGCCGGGCTGCGCTGCAAACCGCCCGACCGCGTTCCAGCGCATCCATAAACGACCAAGGACATCGACGCCCTCCGCATGAGAGATCTGAAACAGACCGGCTTCACGGACCGCCTTACCGCCCAGCAGGAGGCCAAGAAGGCCCTGCTCGCCCGGTTCAAACCCAAGGCCGCCGCCCCCGATCCCGAATTCGAAAAACTGGCCGCCAAGCGTGCGGCCGAGAAGGAGGCGCTGCGTCAGCAGCATGAACTCGCCAAGGCGGAAGCCCGCCGGGAAAGGGCCGAGCGGGAAGCCGCACGTCTTGCCGCAGAGGCCGAGGCCCAGGAAGCGGTTGAGGCGGAGAAGCGCGCTGCCCGCAAGGAGCGCAAGGCCCTGACGAAGGAAGAACAAAAGGCCGCCCGCGACGCCCGCTACGCCGCCCGCAAGGCGCGCACACGCTGAGGCGAGGGCAAGGCGGCCGAATGCCGGCCGCACCGGCCTTTTCCGCCTGAAAAACGCCCGGCTTGACGCGCATCCTGCGTCATGGCCGGGACCTGCCGCGGCTTGGGAGCCCATTGTTTGGCCAGGAACGACTGGACCGCGAAGCTGATGGGGATGCGCCGCCTGTTGGCCGCCATGCCCGTTGTTCTGGCTGCTGTCGGCGTCGCCGTGACCGCCAGCTCAACGCCGCGTCCGGAGATCGATCGCCGTGCCGAGACGGTCCGCAATGTGACCGGCGGTGACCTCGGAGCCCGCGGTTTTGCCGCCATAACGGCCCGAATGGACGCTTCGCAACTGGCCATCGCCCTGCGCCATGACCCCGAGGCGCGACGCGCGGCGCTTTACGGTCTGACCCCGGGCTGGGAGAGCCTGACCCTTGCGGGCCGGCCGACGCTGGACCTTGGCGTTACGGGTCTGGACGCGATGAAGCTCAATGCGGCGACGCCGGACGCCTCCCGGTTCTTGCGGGTCGCTGCGCCCTTCGTCTTCAGGCCCGCGACGGCAGAGGATCGCCGCCGGGCCCTGCGCTGCCTGACACAAGGCATCTACTATGAGGCGGCGCTCGAGCCGACCGAAGGCCAGGAGGCCGTCGCCCAGGTGATCCTGAACCGGGTGCGTGACCCCAACTACGCCAACAGCATCTGCGGCGTGGTGTTTGAGGGAGCCGAACGCACCACGGGCTGCCAGTTCAGCTTCACCTGCGACGGCGCCCTGGCACAGCCACCGGTCAGCTGGGCCTGGAACCGTGCCCGGGTTGTGGCGGAGCGGGCCCTGGCCGGCCATGTCTCGGCGCGGGTCGGCACGGCGACCCATTATCATGCCGACTATGTGCACCCGTGGTGGGCGCCGACCCTGAACAAGCTGACCCGGATCGGGGCGCACATCTTCTATCGCTGGAAGGGCGTCTATGGCGAGCCGGCGGCCTTCCGTCAGGCCTATGCCGGGCGCGAGCCCCTCATCGACGAGGCCCGGTTCTCGCGGCCCCGTATCCAGATCGTCCCGGCGAGCGAGGCCGAACTGGCCCTCGATGAGGCCGCTGCCCGGGGCGAGAGCCTCATGCGCACCGTTGAGATCGACGGCCGGACCCGGGTCGTCGGTGTTGCCTCCCTGGGCGGTCGCCGCCAGGCCACCGCCACCGAGATCGCGGCGATCAATCAGAGGCTCGCGGCCTTTGAGGCCCCGGAGCCGCCGACACCCCAGCCGACCCTCCGCGTGGCTCCGCCGGGCGTGACGCCCATGGATGTCGAGGAAGTGGGCCGACCCGTTTCCTGATCCGCCTGTCAGCCCGGCCGGAGACCGGCGTCATCAGACCCCGATTTTTTCCGCCTGATTGTGCGAAATCGGGTCCCGGGTGCGGGCGTGGTCCTGCTCGGCCAGGAAGCGGACGGCTTCCAGCGCAGCCATACAACCCATGCCGGCGGCGGTGACCGCCTGGCGATAGATGTCGTCGGTGACGTCGCCGGCGGCCCAGACGCCCTCGATTGCGGTGGCCGTGGTCCCGGGCTTCACCACCAGATAGCCGCCCTGTTTGGTTTCCAGCTGGCCGGTAAACAGGTCCGAGGACGGGGCGTGGCCGATGGCGATGAAGACGCCGTCGGCGGTGATGTTGTGGGTCTCGCCCGTCTGGACGTTCTTCAGCCGGGCACCGGTGACATTGACGCCGCCGAAGCTGTTGGTCTCGCCGAGGATCTCGTCGATGGCGCTGTTCCAGACCACCTCGACCTTGGGGTTGGAGAACAGTCGGTCCTGCAGGATGCGTTCGGCGCGGAACGCGTCGCGGCGGTGGATGACGGTGACCTTCGACGCGAAATTGGTCAGGAACAGCGCCTCCTCGACCGCGGTATTGCCGCCGCCGACGACGATCACCTCCTTGCCGCGATAGAAGAAGCCGTCGCAGGTGGCGCAGGCCGAGACGCCGAAGCCCTGGTATTTGGCTTCGCTCTCGATCCCCAGCCATTTGGCCTGGGCACCGGTCGAGATGATCACCGTCTCGGCCAGCATCTCGGTCCCCGAATCGAGCGTCAGGCGGAAGGGCCGCTGTGACAGATCGGCCTTGACCACGATGTCCTCGATGATCTCGGTGCCGACGTGCGCGGCCTGGGCGCGCATCTGCTCCATCAGCCAGGGGCCCTGGATGACGTCGGCAAAGCCGGGATAGTTCTCGACATCGGTGGTGATGGTCAGCTGGCCGCCGGGCTGCAGGCCGGCGATGATGACGGGGCTCAGCAGGGCGCGCGCCGCATAGATGGCGGCGGTCCAGCCGGCGGGGCCGGAACCGATGATGGCGACGCGGACAGTTCTGGGGGTGCTCATGGCGTCTATTTAGGCGGTGATTCCCGTTCGCGCGATGTTAGGCTGCAGGGAAACTGGGGAGGATCGTATGGCACAGAAGACTTACATGGGTATGGGCATCGCTCTCGGTACGGCGATCGGGGTGGCGCTGGGGATTGCGATGGACAACCTCGCGCTCGGTGTTGGCGGCGGCATCGCCATCGGGGTGGCTCTCGGGGCAGGCTTTGACGCAGAGCGCGCGCGCAAGAACCCAAAGGACCGAAAGGACACTTCCGGTTCGGACGGCGGGACAACCTACGTCTTTGACGGCGGCGGCGGCGGGCGCGGCAAGAGCCCGAATGACGGCCC
>CANMXH010000161.1 GCA_947501315.1 Caulobacteraceae bacterium
CGCTCCGCGTCGGCGGGTCCAGCAGGACACCGAAATTCGGGCGGGTCTGGCTCTCGACCCGGGCGGCGACCTGGGCATGCGCCGCTCCGCCACCTATGGCAAAGGCGGTCACGGCCATGGCCACGGCAGCGACGCCGACAACCAGACCGGAGATCATGCGGCTCGGGGTGCGGTCGGGGATCATGCTTCAGCCCTCCTTAGCGGCGCTGTTGCGAACGGGAGACCTGGGCCAGCACGGCTTGCAGGCGGCCAGCCGAGGGGCCGAACCCGAACAGGGCGGAGTCGATCCTCAGGGCCACGGCCTGGGCCTTGTCCTGGTCGGCCACCCCCGCCACACCCAGCGCGAAATAGCTCGACATGGCGAATTTGGCTTCCGGGCTGCCCTGACGGGCCGCCTCCTCGAACCATTTGAAGGCGCGGGCATAGTCGGCGGGCAGGCCGATACCCTCGGCATACATGACCGCCAGCACCAGCTGGGCTTCTGACGAGCCGTTCACGGCGGCCATCTGAATGGCACGAACGCGTTCCAGATTGGACAGCCGGCCCTCCATCGGGTTGCCCAGCATGGCCTCCAGTGTCTCGACCTGGCGTTTGGACAGCTCCTCCGGCCGTTGGGCGACCGTCTCCGAGACGCCCAGATAGCGCAGGGCCCGGCCGACGTGCAGGAACGGCAGCTCCCCGGCCATCCGGCCGAGGGCATATTCATAGGCGTCACCGCGCGGGCGACTTTCGTCAGAGAAGGGCACACCCGAACGCGGCGCAGCGGTCGGATAGAATTCGAACGGCGGCGTCCACTGCCGTGCCTTGGTCTCGACGGAGCTCTGGTACTGGCCACGGCTCGGGGCCGAGCGCTCAAAATCCTTCAGCAGGACATAGGCACCGACATCGCCGGTCTGCACCGCCAGATAGTTGTAAAGATAGGCGTCAACGTCGTTGCGCTGGAACAGGTTGGTCGCCGCACTGTAGCCCTTCTTGCTGGGCTCGGGGCGGTTGCTGCCGGGCTTGTAGCCCAGGGCCTCGCGGGCCTCGCGATTGTCCTGGGGCTCGCCGAACGGGCCATACAGGCTGTCGTGCAATCGCGCGAGGGTCCGGTAGCCATAGGCGTCACGGGTGGAAAGGATATAGATGACGCGGTCGCGCACCGCCTCCTGCTCTTCCCGCGTCATATCGCCCAGCTGGCGATCCAGCCGCTGATAGGCCGTGTGACGCTCCCAGGCGCGGCAGTCGTCATAGCGCGACAGGGGTCGCCAGTCGCCGAGGCTGCTGCGGTCGACGCGGTTGATCGGGGCGTAGCCCTCGTCATTGGCCAGCGCCATGGCGTACCAGGTGGCGCTTTCGATCGGGTCCTCGATGTTCTTGTCGGTCGACCGGTTCGCCGCATAGCGGCCGCCCAGCTCAAGCTGGGCGAAGAAATCACCGCGGAAGGCCGCGCGCCGCAGGGCCCGCAGGCCCGATTCCTGAGCGTTGAACTCTGATCCGGTCAGGGACGCCGGTCGCGGGCAGGCATTGGAAGCCGTATCGCTGCTTTGCCAGAACTGCACGCCGCTGCCGCCACCGTTGCCGCACGAGACCATGGCGACGGCCGTCAGCGCCAGCACGCCGGCGACCGCGGCGATAGCGACCGGAGCGCGGCCCTGACCAAAAGGGGAGCCGCCTTCCTTGTTGGATCGACTCTCGCTCATACGCCCCCCGCACGGCTGGAAACGGGCCGCCTGACGCCCCTACGCTTAACCTTGCACAAGGCCGACAGTCCCGCCCCGTTAACCTTCTGTCAAGATAAACGCCAGTTCGTGACAAAGCGGTGTCCGATCGCTGCATTTTTGTCAGCCGGAGTCAGTTTTTCACGGGAATCAGGGGGTTGCGTATTCGCCTGCCAGGGGAAACCCGGCCTCTCGCCAGTCCGGCAGCGGCTCCCTATATGATTCTTCCCGACCTCTGGAGCGACCCGATGGCCTATGCCTCCCGCGACGATCGACCCGCCGACAAGGCGGCCCGTTATGCCGAGGTCGAGGCTGAAATTCTGGCCGTTCTGGAGGGCGAGCCCGACCGGACGGCACGCATGGCCACGGTTGCCTCCATGCTGGCCGATGCCTTTCCCGCTTTTTTCTGGACCGGCTTTTACCGGGTGGACCCGGACAAGGCCGATGAACTGGTGGTCGGCCCCTACCAGGGCACCCTCGGCTGCCTGAGAATCGCCTTCGGTCGCGGCGTCTGCGGCGCGGCGGCAAGGGATCGGGTCACGCAGATCGTGGACGACGTTCACGCCTTCCCCGGGCACATCGCCTGCGACAGCCGCTCGGCCAGCGAGATCGTGGTCCCGGTATTCGACGCCTCGGGCACCCTGATCGCCGTGTTTGACGTGGACGCGACGGTAACCTCAGCCTTTGACGTCGTGGACGCCGAGGCCCTGGAACGGCTTATGGCCCGGGTGTTCGGCTGATCTTCCGGACGCAGTGTAGGCTTCGAGGGGTGTTTCTGGCACCGATGGCCTTGGACATTGGACGCTCGGGACACTTAAGACCGGGCTTTTTGGGTGGCATGACATGACGGATCGGGTGATCGCAATCACAGGCGGCCATGGCGTCCTGGGCCGGGCCGTGGCCGAGGCCGCCCTGGCCTGCGGTCTGAAGGTCGCGATCATCGACCATGCCCCGGGTCAGTCCGTGCCCGAGGGCGTGCTCCAACTGGCCGGCGTTGACCTGACCGATCCCGCCTCGGCGCAGACAGCGATCGACACGGTGGCGGCGCATTTCGGCGGGCTCGACGCCCTGCTCAATATCGCGGGCGGCTTCGTCTGGCAGACCACCGACGACGCCGACCCCGCCTGGGCGAAGATGTTCGCCCTCAATGTCACCACCGCCCTGAACGCCAGCCGGGCCGCCCTGCCCCATCTGAAGGCCGCCGCTGAGGGCCGGATCGTCAATGTCGGGGCCAATGCGGCCCTGAAGAGCGCGGCCGGCATGGGGGCCTATGCCGCCTCCAAGGCCGGCGTCCACCGTCTGACCGAGAGCCTGGCCGAGGAGCTGAAGGACACCCCGGTGACCGTCAACGCCGTCCTGCCCTCGATCCTCGATACCGCCCGGAACCGCCAGGACATGCCCGACGCCGATCCGGCGAAATGGGTCGCCCCCGCCGACCTCGCCCGCGTCATGCTGTTCCTCGCCTCGCCCGAAAGCCGCGCCATCACCGGGGCGCTGATCCCGGTCACGGGCCGGGTCTGATGCCGGCCGCGTCGGATCGGGAGATCCCGCAGGGTCGACGAGCGCGGCCAATCGAGCTGACCCGTTCCGTCCTCTATCTGCCCGCCAGCAATCCACGGGCGATCGAAAAGGCCCGCGACCTGAACGCCGACGCCGTGATCCTCGACCTCGAGGACGCCGTCGCGCCCGACGCCAAGGCCGGGGCCCGGCAGGCCGCCGTCGCGGCCCTGACCACCGGCGGCTTCCGCGCCCGGGTCGGGGCCCGGATCAACGGGCTCGACACCCCCTGGGGTGCCGACGACCTCGCCGCCCTGTCCGGTCTGACGCCCGATTTCGTGGTCGCCCCCAAGATCGAGAGCCCCGAGGCCGTGCAGGCGGTCGCCGCCCGCCTGCCCGACAGCGTGGCCCTTTGGATCATGGTCGAGACCCCCCTGTCGGTGCTGCGGCTCGACGCCATCGCCGGGGCCGGAGCCCCCCTCGCCGCCCTGATGCTGGGTATCAATGATTTCGGCGAGCGGATGAATCTGGTGCTCGGCCCGGACCGCGAGCCGCTCAAGCCCTGGCTGGCCGCCGTCGTCGCCGCCGCGCGTGGCCACGGCCTGCTGGCCATCGACGGCGTGGTCAATGCCACCGACGACGCCGACCGCCTGCGGACCGAATGCCTGCAGGGCCGCGCCTTCGGCTTCGACGGCAAGAGCCTGATCCATCCAGCCCAGATCGAGGCCGCCAACACCGCCTTCTCCCCCTCGGCCGAAGAGGTCGCCCGGGCCCGTGAGGTCGTCGCCGCCTTCGCCTCGGCCGACGCTGAGGGCAAGGGCGCGATCCGCGTCGGCTACCGCATGGTCGAACGCCTGCATCTCGACGCCGCCCACCGCCTGCTGGCCCGTCACGCAGCGGCCTCGACGCCGTCCGGACTCAGGCCTATCTAGTCCCTCCAGAAAAACAGAACCCGGCCCTCAAGTAGCGAGGCGCCGGTCGTCATCCCGGCGGAGGCCGGGAGCCGAGCGTTAGGGCCCCCTCTTATGACCAACTCCGTCATCGCCGCCACCGGCCTGTTCACCCCCGAACAGTCGATCTCCAACGCCGAGCTGGTCGCCGCCTACAATGCATACGCCGAGCGTTTCAACGCCGACCACGCCGCCGAAATCGCCGAGGGTGATGTCGCCGCCCTGACCCCCTCCTCGGTCGAGTTCATCGAAAAGGCCTCGGGCATCAAATCGCGCTTTGTGCTCGACAAGGCCGGCGTCCTCGACCCCGCCCGCATGGCGCCGAACATCCCCGAGCGCGCCGACGAGGACCTGTCGATCATGGCCGAGATGGCCGTCGCCGCCGCGCGTCAGGCCATCGCCGCCTGGGGCAAGCCGGTCAGCGAGATCGGCGCCGTCCTGTGCGCCGCCTCCAACATGCCGCGCCCCTATCCGGCCCTGTCGATCGAGGTGCAGCAGGCCCTCGGCATCGGCGGCTTCGCCTTCGACATGAATGTGGCGTGCAGTTCGGCCACCTTCGGCATCAAGACCGCCGCCGACTTCATCGCCTCGGGCTCGGTCAAGGCCGTGCTGATGGTCAATCCCGAGGTCTGCTCGGCACATCTGAATTTCAAGGACCGCGACAGCCATTTCATCTTCGGCGACGTCGCCACCGCCGTCATCGTCGAGGCCTCGGACCAGGCGGGTCCCGGCGGCTGGGACGTCATCGGCACGCGGCTGAAGACCGTCTATTCGAACAACATCCGCAACAACTTCGGCTTCCTGAACAACGCCGCGCCGGAAGGGATCGGCAAGCCGGACAAGCTGTTCATCCAGCAGGGCCGTAAGGTCTTCAAGGACGTGGTGCCGATGGTTTCGGAGATGATCATCGACCACGCGACCGAACTCGGCATCGATCCCGCGACCCTGACGCGGATGTGGCTGCACCAGGCCAATATCAACATGAACCAGTTCATCGGCCGCAAGGTACTGGGCCGCGAGCCGACGC
>CANMXH010000162.1 GCA_947501315.1 Caulobacteraceae bacterium
AACAGTCGGTCCTGCAGGATGCGTTCGGCGCGGAACGCGTCGCGGCGGTGGATGACGGTGACCTTCGACGCGAAATTGGTCAGGAACAGCGCCTCCTCGACCGCGGTATTGCCGCCGCCGACGACGATGACGTCCTTGCCGCGATAGAAGAAGCCGTCGCAGGTCGCGCAGGCCGAGACGCCGAAGCCCTGGTATTTCGCCTCGCTCTCGATGCCCAGCCATTTGGCCTGGGCGCCCGTCGAGATGATCACCGTCTCGGCCAGCATCTCGGTCCCCGAATCGAGCGTCAGGCGGAAGGGCCGCTGCGACAGGTCGGCCTTGACCACGATGTCCTCAATGATCTCGGTGCCGACGTGCGCGGCCTGGGCGCGCATCTGGTCCATCAGCCAGGGACCCTGGATGACGTCGGCGAAGCCCGGATAGTTCTCGACATCGGTGGTGATGGTCAGCTGGCCGCCCGGCTGCAGGCCGGCGATGATGACGGGGCTCAGCAGGGCGCGCGCCGCATAGATGGCGGCGGTCCAGCCGGCGGGGCCGGAACCGATGATGGCGACGCGGACAGTTCGAGGATTGCTCATACCCCTATTTAGGCGGTGATTCCCCTTCGCGCGATGTTTAGGCTGCACAGAAACTGGGGAGGATCGAATGGCACAGACAAGCTACATGGGCGTGGGCATCGCCCTCGGCACAGCGATCGGGGCGGCGCTGGGGATCGCGCTGGACAACCTCGCGCTCGGCATCGGCGGCGGTATCGCCATCGGGGTGGCTCTCGGGGCAGGCTTTGACGCAGAGCGCACGCGCAAGAACCCAAAGGACCGAAAGGACACTTCCGGTTCGGACAGCGGGACAACCTACGTCTTTGACGGCGGCGGCGGCGGGCGCGGCAAGAGCCCGAATGACGGCCCTGACGGTGGGTCGGACAGCGGGTCTGACGGCGGCGGCGGAGATGGCGGCGGCGGCGGCGACTAGGCCTTGCCCAGGCGCTCCAGCAGGACGCGCGCCGCCCGGTCCGTCTCTGCCAGCGGCACATAGCTCCACACGTCCAGAGACCCGTCGAACGTCCGCGCCGCGCCGCGTTCGCGCAGGTCGGCATGCAGGCGGGCGAATTTGTCGGCGGGCTTCAGCGGGACCATCGGCAGGATGTGGACGGGCGCGCCCGTCGAGGCGGCCTCGGCGGCCATGTTGGCGCTGTCCTCGGTGACGAGGATGTGGTCGGCGAAGTTCAGGAAGGCGAAATAGGGGTTGGGCCCCTCGCCGTCCCAGATCAGGCCGGGCAGGTGAGCCAGCCGCGCGGTCATGGCCGCCTTCGCCGCCTCGGGTGTGCGGCGCGAGAAGGTCAGCATCAGCGAGCCGCCCGCTGTTTCGACGGCGGTCGCGATCCGCCCGGCGAGGTCGGCGGCATGGGTCTCGGTGAGGTCGAACGCCCGCGACCGTCCGCCGATCAGGGCCGCCACCCGGGGGGCGGGCAGGGGTTCCAGCCGGTCAGCGAAGGCGGCGGCGCCCTCGGCCAGCCGCTCCGCCGTCACCCTGTGGGGTGATCCGGTGATCGACAGGACATTGGAGCCGGTCACGCCGTCATGAGCGGGGGCGACGACCAGGTCATAGGCGGCGATGTTCCAGCGCGGGTCCTGGGTCTGGACCACGAACGTCTTGCCGCCCGACTGCGCCCGGACCCGTGCCGACAGCGGCAGGGTCGCCCGGCCGGTGGCGATCCACAGGTCGGGCCAGGTCTCGCCGGCGGCGGGTTCGACGGCATCGGACGACGGGTCCAGCATCCACCGGGCCTTCAGCGCCGACGGCAGTTTGTCGAAGGCCTTGCGCCAGCGGATCTGCTTGATGACGATGCGGGACGAAAAAAGGCGCTGGATGGCTTCCGCCAGACCCAGCGCCTGATTTTCCATGCCGGTCCGGCCGTCAGAGACGACCTGGATCGTGAGCGGGGTCTGGTCGGACCCTATTTCCACTCGACCTTGAGGATCTCATAGGCTTTCACGCCGCCGGGCGTGTTGACCTCGACCACGTCGCCGATCTCTTTCGAAATCATCGCCCGGGCAATCGGCGAAGCCACCGAAATCTTGCCGCCCTTCACGTCGGCTTCGTGCTCACCGACGATCTGGTAGCGGGCCTCTTCCTCGGTGTCCTCGTCAACCACAGTGACGGTGGCGCCGAACATGACCTGGTTGCCGTTCAGCTTCGAGACGTCGATGACCTGGGCGCGGCTGATCTTGTCCTCGATGTCGGCGATCTGGCCCTCGATCCAGCCCTGACGCTCTTTCGCGGCGTGATATTCAGCGTTTTCAGAAAGATCGCCATGCTCGCGCGCTTCCGAGATGGCCGATATCACGCTCGGCCGCTCCACGGACTTCAATTGCTTCAGCTGATCGTCGAGGACACGGTAGCCCTCGGCCGTCATCGGCACTTTTTCCATATGTCGTGAGTTTCTTGTTTCGCCCGACTGAAGATTTGGAGACACGCCGAGGTCGCTGGGCGCTTGCGACTGGCCAAATAGACTAGGGCTTCAGGCCTCAAGGTTCAAGAGGCATGACGCAAGGGCGTTCTGTTCGGACTGTCAAACGGGGCGGCCTCGCCGATTCCTCCGGACCTGTCGGATCAGGCTCCAGGCCAGCCATCCGACCGCCGCCAGACCCACTGCCATGAACAGGCTGGAGACGATGAAAATCCCCGCGGCGATGAAGGCAAGCAAAAAGGCGACGGCGGCGGCGAGGGCGGCAACGATCTGGACGGTTTTCAACGGCATGGACCGATAACGTACGGCGCGCGGGCGGGTTGCGATCACCGCACACAGGGCCGCACAGTTGCGGCCGACTGTGGCATCGGCGCCCTTCGGGGGATCAGGCGTAACTGTAGGGACCGCCCCGCTCCAGCGCCCGTTGATAGGCCGGTCGCGCATGGATCTTCTGCAGGAAGGCCTTCAGCTTCGGCTTGTCGGCGCCGTAGCCGATCCGGCTGCCTGCCGCCTCGACCGGAAAGCTCATCATGATGTCGGCGGCCGAGAACGCATTGCCGGCGAACCATTCGGACTTGCCCAGTTCGGCCTCCCAATAGCCGGTGTGAGCCGCCACCTGCGGGTCAATCATATTGGCGTTCATCGCCTTGCTGATACCCTTGGCGACGCCCCGCGCGAGGAAGGGGACGCGCTGGGGCAGGACGGTGAAGATCAGCTTCAACAGCAGGGGCGTCATGGCCGACCCCTCGGCATAGTGCAGCCAGTAGGTCAGCCGCCGCGCCTCGGCCGTGCCCGCCGCCGGTCGCAGGCCGGCGGCTGGATAGGTGTCCAGCAGATATTCGATGATGGCCCCCGTCTCGGCGATCCGCGCCGCGCCATCGTCGAGGACCGGCGACTTGCCCAGGGGATGGATGGCCTTGAGCGCGGGCGGAGCCAGATTGGTCTTAGCGTCGCGCTGATACCGCTTCACCTCATAGGGCAGGCCCATCTCCTCGAGCAGCCACAGGACCCGCTGCGAGCGGGAATCGTTGAGGTGGTGGACGGTGATCATGGTGCGGCTCCCCCTTGGATGACGCAGTTAAGGCGGTTGACGCGGCGTCGGTCCAGCGGATTCAGACGAGCCTCACCCCTTGGGCATCAGCGCCTGCGCCGCCACCACCATGGCCTCGACGCCGGTGGTGACCGAGGGCCGGGGGTCGATGCGGAACAGGGGGGAGTGGTGGCCGGGTGCTGTGGCGACGTCTTCCGCGGGCGTGCCGCCGACGCTGAAATAGACACCCTTCACGTCGCTTTCGGGGGTGACGAACCAGGCGAAATCCTCGGCCCCCATGCCGGTGCGCGCCTGGTCGACCAGCCGCTCGGTGCCCATGGCCGTGCCTATGGCGGTCCGGACCCGGGCCGCCGTGGCGGCATCATTGATGGTGGCGGGCGTGGTCTCGGTCGGGGACCGGACGACGGTCGGCAGCCGGTCTTCGGGCACGCCCAGGGCCAGGGCCGTTCCACGCGCCACCCGGTCAATGCCGTCCAGCAGGGCCAGACGGGTCTCGGGATTGTCGGCGCGGACCGTCAGCTGCAGGTCGACGCGGTCAGAGATGATGTTGTGCTTGATGCCGCCGTGGAAGGCCCCGACGGTGACGATCGCCCCCTCAAGCGGATTGATGCTGCGGCTGGGCAGGGTCTGCAGGTTCATGACGATGGCCGAGGCGACCACGATGGGGTCGACCCCCAGATGCGGATAGGCCCCGTGGGTGCCGACGCCGTGCACCGCGATATCGACGCTGTCCGAGCTGGACGAGGAAATCCCCAACGGCAGATCGATCAGCCCGCTGGCGAGGTCAGCCGAGACATGGAAGGCCAGGGCGATGTCGGGCTTGGGAAAGCGGGTGTAGAGGCCGTCCTGAACCATGGCCCGGGCCCCGAAGATGCGCTCCTCGGCCGGTTGGGCGATCAGGACCAGGGTGCCGGACCAGTCCTGCCGCCGCGCCATCATCTGCCGGGCTGTGCCGATCAGGGCGGTGATGTGCACGTCATGGCCGCAGGCGTGCATGACCGGCTTTTCGATCCCGTCGCTGTCGACCTGACGCGCGGTCGAGGCATTGGCCAGACCGGAATTCTCGGCCAGCGGCAGGCCGTCCATGTCGGCGCGGATCATGACCGTGGGGCCGTCGCCGTTGCGCAGGACCGCGACCACGCCCGTGCCGCCGACACCGGTGGTCACCTCATAGCCCAGCGCCGTCAGCCGGGCCGCCATGATGCCGGCGGTGCGGACTTCGAGACCCGAGAGCTCGGGATTGCGGTGGAAGTCGTCGAACAGGGCCCCGAGGTTGGCCTCATAGTCGCGCGCAATGGACTGGCGCAGCTCGACATCGGTCGAGCCGGTCTGGGCCTGGACCGCCCCGGCCGTGAACAGGGCCAGCACTGCCGTCGTCGCAAGAAGAAGTCGCATCGTTCCGCCCCCGGGATTCAGACTCCGACATTGGTCCGGCAGCGGCGGGCTGGCAACGGCGAATGCGGCGGCCCGGCTGTTGAGTTCGGCGGCGGTTTGGCCCTAAGCCCATGCCATGACCACGCCCGAACCGCGCCTGACCTCTCTCGCCCACGGCGGCGGCTGTGGCTGCAAACTGGCCCCGGCCGTGTTGCGCGACATTCT
>CANMXH010000163.1 GCA_947501315.1 Caulobacteraceae bacterium
GCAATATGGAACATCCGGATGAGGTGCCAACCGGGACGCGCCCCGGTCGCGTCGTGTTCGCCGTGCCCTCGTTGTGTTCGTTGTGATGAACCAACTCAGGGTCCCGCCGCATCCAGCCGCGCCAGTTCCCGCGCGCCATAGAAGCGGGGTTCGAACCCCTTCATCCAGAACAGTTTTCCGGCGCCGCGCGCGGTGCGGTCATACATCTCGGCCCGCTTCGGGCTGGCGATCAGGGTCAGGGCAGCGGAGGCTGCACCCCAGACGGCGGTCTGGGCCACGCCGATCACCATCCAGCGCGCCACGGCGGGCCAGTCCTGCGCTGCCGCCGCCGTCTGGCTGGGCCCCTGGCCGTAGGCGAAGGCGCGCGCGAGGGCGTAGTTCAGCGTCGCGCGATGGGCGGGGGCGAACTCCTCGACCCGGGCGTCCGCCGCCCAGCCGAAGCGACCGCCGCGGGCCGCGAGCGCAGCGAACAGGGCGTCGTCCTCCCCGCCCGACTGGTCCGTGCCCGCGTCGAACGGCGCCGGGCCGGGCAGGGCGGTCGCCCGGACCATCAGGGAATTGCCGCAGCCGAAGGGGTCGTCGATCAGCCCGCTGTGCGCGGGTCCCTCGCGGCCAAAGAAGCGCTCAAGCCATGGCTTCAGCCAGTTCGCGGCGTCGGGTGCCCGGCCGGTGATCGGGCCGAAGACGGCGTCGGCGCCCGTCTCTTTCCGGGCCTTGAGCAGGGCCGCCAGCCAGCCCGGCGAGGCCGCTTCGTCGTCATCGAGGAAGGCGATCAGCGGAGCGTCCGTTGCGGCCAGCCCGGCATTCCGCGCCGTGGCGACGCCGGGTCTGGGGGCGTGCACATAGGTCAGGGGCCAGGGCGAGCTCGACCGCAGGGTGCCGACGGTCGCCGCCGCTGATCCGACCGGATCATTGTCGACCACGACGATGGCGGACACCTGGTCGGCGACACCGGTCTGGGCGAAGAGCGAGCGCAGGGCCCGCTCCAGACTTTCGGGCCGCCTCAGGGTCGGAACGATGACGGCGACATCGGTCATCACACGGCGTCCGCATAGAGGGCGGCGCGGTACAGGCGCAGCGAGAAGGCCCGCGCTGCTACCGGCAGCCAGCCTGTGTCCGCCCCGCGCCGCATCACCTGCCGCAGGGCGGTCAGGCCCGGCAGGCGTTTCAGCAGCCGGGCCGCCCTGTAGCTGGGATAGGTCGCGACGATGGCCGGATGGCGCTCGGCCATGCGGGCGAAATTCGGGGCGGACTGCTCATATTTGCCGGCGAGGGCGGTGACGGTGTCCAGCCCCATGTGGGTGGCGGTATTGTCGAGGTGGACGACCCGGAACCGCCGCGACACCCGCATGGCCCATTCCACGTCTTCCCAGCCCCAGCCGGTGAAGCCGGGGTCGAAGGCCTCGGCCTCGAACACGTCGCGGCGGACCAGCAGGTTGGAGGTGTAGACGTATTTCTCCGGCTGCCTGGCGCGCTCCATCCAGGGCACGCACTCCGACTTCGCGGCGATAGCCCGGTGGACAGCGAAGCGGGCGTCGGTCGGCGCCTGCAGCAGCGAGAAGCCGCCAAAGGCCACGGCCGGGTCCTCCCGCGCTGCCAGGTCAGCCCAGTCGCGCAGAAAGCGCCGGTGGTCCGGCCGCATGTCGCTGTCGAGGAACAGCAGGCTGCCGCCCCGCGCGGCGGACGCCAGCCGGTTACGCCCGATCGAGCGGCCCTCATTCGCAGTCAGGGTGATCAGCCGGACCGGCAGGACCATGGTTCTGATCTGGTGCGTCAGACGCGCGGTCAGGGCTGCGTCCCGGGTGCCGTCATCCAGCACCACGATCTCGACGGCACCGCCGACCGAGGCCGCCTCCTCGTCAAGCAGGTTCAGAAGTTCGGAGGGATCGTCGCGCAGGAAGGGGATCAATACCGAGACGGCAGGCTTCGCCTTCTTCCAGGCCGGACTGTCGGTCATCTTCGCCCGCGCGCTCATGCCGTCGCGCTCCGGAGCCGGCGTTGCATCAGCAATCGGCGAGCCAGGTCCCTCACGCCGGCGGCATTGAGCACGAGGGCTGCGACGACATAGACCAGTCCGCCCACCCCGGCGTCCAGCACCAGCTCGCCGAACCCGCCGATCGCCGGCAGGCGGGAGACGGCCAGGGCCATCAGGCCCGTGGCCACGCCGCAGCGCGCCAGACTTTCCCAAGGGATCGGCAGGGCCACCACGCGGCGGCCGATCAGCCAGGTCGCGACCATGCCGATGCCAAAGCTCGCCGCCGTGGCCCAGGCCGCACCCATCAGGCCAAACCGGGGTACCAGGATCAGGTTCAGGATCACGTTCAGTCCTGCCGGAATGGCCATGGCAATCAGCAGCCGTCTGGTCTTCTTGCCCAGGGTGAAAGCCTGGCCGAAATAATAGGCTGTGAGGCCGAACAGCAGGGCCGACAGGGCGATCCAGGGCGTCACACTGGCCGCGGCCGTCCGCAGCTCCTGACCGATCAGCACCTCGGACAGCGGTCGTGCGACCAGGGCCACGCCCGCTGCTGCCGGCAGGCCCACCAGCAGGAAGGTCGACAGCTGTTCGCGTGCCGCGACCCTGAGCCGCTCCATCCCGCCGCGCTCCAGCGCCATCACCATGGCCGGCTGTCCGGCCGTGCCGAGCCACAGGAACAGGACGTCGAGCGTCCGGTTGGCGATGGAATAGCTGGCGTGATAGGCGCCGACTGCCGCTTCTCCCAGCCAGGCGTCGAGCACGAACCGGTCGGTCGAGGACAGCACGACCGTCAGGGCCAGCGAGGCGGCGATCGGATAGCCGTACAGGGCGTATTCGCGCACCCGGCCGGCTTCGAAGGCACCGCCGCGCGCCTGTTTCAGCTCGCCGGGCAGGACGAAGGGCAGGGCGGCCAGCGGGGCCAGACCCAGGCCGAGCAGGGGGGCCGCCGCCCCGGCCCCGGCGAGGGCGAACCCCACGCCGATCGCCAGACCGCCGGCCGTAACAGCCATGTCCAGGCGCGCGGACTTGCCGACCTGGCCCTCAGCGCGGAACCGTTCCTGCGCCAGCTTGACCATGGACCGCGCGGGCGCTCCGGCCAGACCGGCGGCGAGGGCGAGTTTGAACAGGGGATCGGCGGGCAGCAGCCAGACACCCAGCCCGACCACAACGAGAAAGGCGGCCCCCAGAACGAAGGCCGTGCGATAGAGGCTGGCGAAATGGGCCTGGGCCGCGCCCGGGGTCTGGGCCGCCCAGAAGCGGGCCATGGCTGCCTCCAGCCAGCTGAACACCACCACATGGGACAGGGTCACGACCGAAACGGCGAGGGCGTAGCGGCCGAAATCCTCCGGGCTGAGCAGGCGCGTGAACAGGACGATGGCCAGGAAGCCGACCACGCCCTGCACGATATTCGCCGGCAGATAGCCCCAGACGCCGCGCCAGAACATCAGCGCCCCTCCGTCAACGGATCGCCGCGCGGTCGCCCAGCAGCACCGGCACGGTGATGGCCATGATCCACAGATCCATCCACAGGGACTGACGCTCGATATAGTCGATGTCGAGCTGCACCCGGCGGCGCACGTCCCGGGCGGTATGCAGCGGCCCGCGCGAGCCATTGACCGCGGCCCAGCCGGTCATGCCCGGCTTGATGCGATGGCGGTGGGCATAGTCGGCGACCAGGCGGGCGCTCTCGACATGGCCGGTCTTCATGCCGATGGCGTGCGGGCGGGGCCCGACCAGCGACATCTCTCCGGCAATCACGTTCAGCAGTTGCGGCAGTTCGTCGAGGCTGGTCTTGCGGATGAAGTGGCCGATCCGGGTGATACGGTCGTCGTCCCTCGTCACCTGCCGGCTGGCCGTGGGATCGGCGGATTCCGCCTTCATCGAGCGGAATTTCCACACCACGATTTCCTCGTGGTTGAAGCCGTGGCGGCGCTGGCGGAAGAAGATCGGCCCCGGGCTGTCCAGCCGGATGACCAGCGCCAGGATCGCCATGGGTATGGCCAGCAGCACGAGGGCCGTCAGGCCCAGAACCAGATCCTGCAGCCGTTTGTTGAAGGCGCGCCGGTCGTCGTCGACCGGTCCCTGGACATCGGCCAGCGGTGCCGCCGCCAGCCGGTCCAGCGCCGACTGCGTCTCGGCCATGCCGTCCGGCTCAACCACCAGTGTGACCTCATGCGGCAGGGTCCCCAGCGCGGCATTAAGCTGCCGCACCCGCACCTCGGCCCGGGGGTCGATGGTCAGCACGATGCGGTCGACATAGGGCGTCATCTTGTGGGTCAGCAGATCGGCCGCCGTGCCCAGCACCGGGACGCCCTCGATGGCCCGCGGGCTGCGCGCCAGACGGTCGTCGAAAATGCCCAGCACATTGAGGTCGCGTCGTTTCAGCGCCTCGCGGATCAGGGTCTCGGCATGCCGCGTCGCCCCGACCAGCACGATATTGGGGGTCAGGGTGCCGGCCGCCCGCCACCGCCCGACCATGTCGCTCCAGCCGATGTGCAGGGCGTGGAGGGTGATCAGCACCAGCCCGGCCCAGACCAGATAGGCGGATTCCTGCGCCGCCGGGCCGCGCAGGGCCCAGCCGATGACGAGCGCTGTCGCGGCACCGGTCAGCACCGTGGCTGCGACGGAGGCCAGGTGCGAGGCCGTCTTCTGGCCACGCGCGAACCGGTAGCGCCCCAGCACGCGCATCATGCCCAGAGTGGCCATTGCGCCGAGCCCGAACGGCAGCACCTGGGACATTTCGGCATGGATCAGGGGCCCCGGCGTCGCGGCCCCCGCGCAAAGCAGGGTCACCCCGGCCACGGCCAGGCTGTCGAGGGCGCGGAAATAGTGGGCCGCCAGCCGCGAGGCATGGCGCTGGCGGGCGTTCAGCCAGACGTCGGGCCGGAACGGGCCGCGACGCGCGCCCCCCCCCGCCGTGGCCTCCGGCCGCACGGAAACAGCCGGGCTGGCGAGGGCCTGCAGGCCGGGCACATCCATGCTATCCGCGTCCGACACGGTGGAGTCGAACGATGGGCGGCGGACAGCTTCGGTCATGGGGCTCGCGGCGAGACGGATCCACGCCACCATGCACACCCGCCCTGACTGTCCCGTTAACACAGGCGCTTTCAGGGACGACTTCCGTCTTGCCCGTTGCGCC
>CANMXH010000164.1 GCA_947501315.1 Caulobacteraceae bacterium
CAGCAGCATGGCATCGGCATAGCCCCGGGCGTCGGCATAGTGGCGATTGATGGTGCCGATCATGTACAGGCCCGCCGCCTTGGCCTCGGTCGGGGCGGTTTCCGGCGACGGCCGCTTGTAGGGGGCCCAGCACAGGCGGATGCCCTTGCGCTTGGTTTCCGGGTCAAAATAGCTGGGCCAGTCCCAGGCGGCGATGGCGACATGGACGGTGGTGTTCTGGGCCGGAACGCTGACCTGCTCCGAACCGCGCCAGGCCAGGGGGCGCACATAGGCGTCGGTCAGGCCATTTCGCGCGCAGGTCTCCTTGCAGGCGTCGTTGATCTGCGCCACCGTGAACGGAACACTGAAGTCGAGCACCTCGGCCGAACGGAAGAAGCGGTTCGTGTGTTCCGTCAATTTGAAGATCTGGCCATTATACATTCGTTCGCCCTCGAAGACCGAAGACGCGTAATGCAAGGCGTGGGTCAAAACGTGCACGCGAGCTTCGCGCCAGGGCACAAATTCGCCGTCAACCCAGATCCAGCCGTCACGATCGTCGATAGGAACGAAGGCCATTGAATATCGTCTCCCGCGCTGATCACCGGGTTAGAGCCGTCGCAATCGTTCAGGTCAACGCCTGGACGCGCTGTTCGGTCGCTTCGGCATGAGCGATGTTCGCTCCCACGGCCGGTCCGGCCCGGTAGCCGGTGCCGGTGCCGGTCGCCATCTGCTGGTCGTCGATGATGATGACCGCATCCGCGAACTGCTGAAGGAGTTCCTCGCCCGTGAAGGGTATCGCGTCACCGGCGCGGCCCATGCCGCCGCCGCCAGACGCCTGATGGAGCTGATCGAGTTCGACCTGGTGGTGCTGGACGTGATGATGCCGGGCGAGAGCGGCTTCGACCTGACCACCTGGGTGCGCTCCAAGGCCGAGACGTCGAAAACGCCCGTCCTGCTGCTGACCGCGCGCGGCGACCCCGCCGACCGGATCGAGGGCCTGTCGCGCGGTGCGGACGACTATATGTCCAAGCCGTTCGACCCGCGTGAACTGGCCTTGCGCGTCGACGCCATCCTGCGGCGCACCGGCGGCAAGCCCCTGACGCCGCGCGAGATCAAGCTGGGTCCGGCGGTGTTCGACATGGAGCGGCTGGAGCTCATGCGCGACGGCAAGCTGCAGCGGCTCACCGAGGCCGAGGCACAGCTTCTGAAAACCCTGGCCATTCACGCCCACGCCGCCGTGGAACGCATGAGCCTCTCTCCCGATACCGCCGACATCACCGGCCGTGCGGTGGACGTGCAGGTCACCCGCCTGCGCCGCAAGCTGGAGGCGGACCCCAAGAACCCGCGCTATCTCCAGACCGTGCGCGGCGTCGGCTACATGCTGGCCCCGGACTGATGCCCCGATGAGGCTGCTGGCCACCAGCCTGTGGACGCGGTTCCTCAAGCGGCAGCTGCCGACCTCGTTGTGGGGCCGGTCGCTGCTGATCATCGTCCTGCCCGTGCTCGTCATGCAGGTGGCCGTGACCTGGGCCTTCTTCGACATGCATTGGCAGACGGTGACCGCCCGCCTGTCGGACGGTCTCGCCGGCGACATCGCCTGGGCGGCCGAGAGCTGGCGCGATGACCCGACGCCGGAAAACATGGCGGTCATCTCGGAACGGGCCGAACGGTCGATGTCGCTGTCGGTTCAGCTTCGGGACGGTGACACCCTTCCGGCCGAGAACCGGCGCGGACCCATCGGGGTCGTCGACCGCACCCTGGAAAAAGCCCTGGCGACCCGCCTCGACCAGCCCTTCTGGTTCGATACCACCCGCTACCCGGCCTATGTCGATATCCGGGTGCAGCAGCCGCAAGGCGTGCTGCGCGTCATTGCCCCGCGCGAACGGGCCGTGGCGACCCAGGCCCATATCTTCGTCCTGTGGCTGACCATCGCCACCGTCCTGTTGATGAGCGTCGCCATCCTGTTCATTCGCAACCAGGTGCGCGCCATCGAGCGCCTGGCCGACGCAGCCGAGGCCTTCGGCCGGGGCGAGACCAGCGAGAATTTCAAGCCGCATGGCGCACGCGAGGTCCGCGCCGCCGCCAATGCCTTCCTCGCCATGCGCGAACGGATCCAGCGCCATATCGATCAGCGCACCGCCCTGCTGGCCTCGGTCAGCCACGACCTGCGCACCCCCCTGACCCGACTGCGGCTCGAACTGGCCCTGGCCCCGCCGTTCAAGCGCTCGAAGGCGATGGAGGGCGATCTCGACGAGATGGAGCATATGATCGATGAATACCTCGCCTTCGCCCGGGGCGAATCCGGTGAGGCGGCGCAGGCGGTGTCGATCCCGGATCTGCTTGAGGCTGCGGCCGAGGACGGGCGCCGCGCGGGGGCCAAGGTCGAGGTGGACGCCCCCGTCGACCTGACCGCCACCCTGCGACCGCTGGCGTTCAAGCGCGCCCTGACCAACCTGGCCGGCAATGCCGCCGCCCACGGCGAACACGTCCGTCTCAGCGCCCGTCCCCTGCCCTCCGGCGGTCTGGAGTTGTCCGTCGAGGACGACGGCCCCGGCATTCCTGAAGACATGCACGAAGAAGCCTTCCGGCCGTTTTCCCGGCTGGACGCCTCGCGCAACCAGAATCGCAAGGGTGTGGGACTGGGCCTCGCCATCGCCCGGGATGTGGCCCGCGGCCATGGCGGCGATATTACGCTCGAGCGCAGCGACATGGGCGGCCTCCGCGCCCTGATCCGCCTGCCCGGCTGATATTCCTCCCCGATCTGGGGAGGGGGACCGCGAAGCGGTGGAGGGGTGCCGGCGGCCAGAGCCCCTCCACCACGCTGCACGCAGCCCCCTCCCCCGGGCGCTTCGCTGGGCGAGGATTGCGAAACGACGCCGGAAGGCCCACCTTCGATCCAGACAGCGTTTTCGGAGGATATCATGCGTAAACTCGCCTTCTTCGCACCGCTCGCCGCCGTTCTGGCGTTCGGCGCCGCCCCGGCCATGGCCGAGCCCGCCCTGATCAGCGTCAGCCTCGGTCCTGACCTCAAGGAAAAGGCTGAGGAACTGGGCCCGCGCGAGGTCCAGGACCAGGCCGATCGACTGGCCGAACTGGTCGGACGCGCCCTCGCCCGCGACCGCGACGGCGACCTTGACGGGGCCCGGATCGAACTGGTGCTTACCGACCTGCGGCCGAACCGGCCGACGTTCCGGCAACTGGCCGACCGCCCCGGCCTTGACGGCTATCACAGCCGTTCGATCGGCGGGGCCGCCATCGAGGGCCAGATCACGACCGCCGACGGCCGCACCCTGCCGGTCCGCTATGACTGGTTTTCCAGCAGCCTGTCGGATGTTGTCGGGATCGATACCTGGTCCGACGCAGACCGGGCCTATCGCCGGCTGGCCGAGAACCTGGCCGACGGCCGGTACGCGTCCCGCTAAAGGGAGCGCGCCCGCTTGACGGCGGCCCTGACCGCGGCCCCGGCCGCCCGGTTGAGGTCGCCGCTCGTGGCCATGGCGTCCAGCCCCGCCCGGGTGGTGCCACCCGGCGAGGCGATACGCCCGATCAGCGTATCCAGCGACTCGCCCGTCTCGATCCCCGCCCCGGCCGACCGCAGGGCACCACGCGCCAGTCGGATCGCCGCATCCCCGGACAGGCCTTCCGCCTCTCCCGCCCGCGCCAGGGCCTGGACAAAGGCATGGATGAAGGCCGGTGCCGAGCCCGCCGTCGCGGTGGCGACATCGATGTCCGCTTCCTGATCAAGGTCCACGACCTCGGCCATGGCTGAAAACAGGGCACGCGCCCTCTCGCGGGCAAGGTCGTGCTCACACCAGAGGCCCGCCACACCGCGCCCCTGTGCGACCGCCGTGGTGGGCATGACCCGCGCGGTCGGGCGGCCGGTCAGGGCGCTGATCTCCGCCGCGGCCACACCAGCCATCACCGAGACAATCACGGATTCCGCATTCAGCGCGCCGGCCAGGGGGGCGAGCGCCTCACGCCATTTCACCGGCTTGACCGCCACCACCAGCGTTCGCGCCTCCGCCAGGGCGGCCAGGGGTGGATTGACCAGCGCCCCCTGCGCCCGCGCCGCCTCTGCGGCCGGCTTGTCCGACGGTGTCAGAATGATCAACTCGGATGCCGCGACGGCACCGGTCGTCAGCCAGCCCTCAAGCAGGGCCGAACCCAGCCGGCCACACCCGACAAGGACCACGGGTCCGGTTCCGACCGGCGTCCCCATGGCCTCAGGCCGTGCCGACGGTCTCGAACAGGCAGGAATCGATCGCCTCCTGCGGCTTCTTGTTGCCGCGGATCATGAAATCGAAGGCCGGATAGTAGCGGTCCGCCGCCTCGACCGCGGCATCGATCATGGAGGCCGCCTGTGCCAGGGTCGGGCGCTCACCCATCGGCAAGGCCAGCGAATGGCGGAAGACGATCTCGCCATCCTCGGCCCAGACCTCGAAATGGCCCATCCAGGTCCGCTGGTTGATCAGGCCGACCAGCTCATAGGCCGCGGCACGGCGGGCCCGGGACGCCTGCAGGTCCAGGGCGCAGCACAGCTGAAGGCAGTCGCCCTCCGGCCTCCAGGCGAACCACAGCTCGTAATCCTTCCAGTCACCGGCGAGCGCAAAGGCCAGATCGCCTTCGTCGGTCCGGTCGAACGGCAGGTTTTCGGCCACCAGCACATGCTCCACTACATCGAGAGGATCGTAGGGCACATCGACTTGTTCGGGCCGTGCAATGTCCATCAGGCAGTCTCCGGGCGCGACTCACACCCTGTCGTCGGACCGTAGGCGGGTTCGCAGATTCGGCTCAACCGACTGCGTCCCCAGAGGGAACGCGCCCTGTGGACGTTCCCGTGGCAGGCTTCTTCACCATCTTGGCAGGCGACCCAAGCGCCGCGACTTCGGCCCGCAGGGCGGCAATTTCGGCCTTGAGGGCGTCGAACTCGTCGCGCCGCACCAGATCGAGGTCGGCGGCCATGCGGTCGGTCCCGGCGCGAAACGCGGTCTTCGCCTCCTCCCCCGCGGCCTGGGCCAGGCCCATCGCCCCGGTTGTCAGCTTGGCGAACTCGTCGAGAAGGGGATTGCGGGTCTGCATGGGATTCTCCGACTCGAAACAGCGAGCGTCATTAAC
>CANMXH010000165.1 GCA_947501315.1 Caulobacteraceae bacterium
CCCCCCGAGGGACGCCGTCCCCGCCGAGGGCACGCCGACCCGACCCCGCATCGATCCCCGCGACTGGCGGGTAAGACGCGGCGGCTGATCCCTCACGCCGCCGTCATCCGGCTTGCAGGGCCGCTCCCGCCCTGATCGCTGTCCGCAGGCCTGTGGCGTCCGCGCCCCCGGCCCCCTAGATTGCCGTTCATGGCCCGTTCCCGCTCCCAGTCCGGCAAGCCCGTCCACGTCCCCAACCCCTCGGGTCTGGCGGAGGCTGCGACGCCCTTCGTCTTCGATCCCGCGACGGCGACGAACCGCATGCCGATGTTCGCCCCCGTCACCGGCCCGCGCCTGACGCCGGAGGAGGCCCCCGGCAAGCCCGCCGACTGGACCCCGCACCGCCCCGACCGGGCGCAGGATCGCAAACACATCCCCTTCCGGCTGGAGACGAAATACACCCCCGCCGGCGACCAGCCCGCCGCCATCGCCGAGCTCGTGGCCACCGCCGACACCGGCGAGCGCGACCAGGTCCTGCTCGGCGTCACCGGCTCGGGCAAGACCTTCACCATGGCCAAGGTCATCGAACAGACCCAGCGCCCGGCCCTGATCCTGGCCCCCAACAAGACCCTCGCCGCCCAGCTCTACAGCGAGTTCAAATCCTTCTTCCCGGACAATGCGGTCGAGTATTTCGTCAGCTACTACGACTACTATCAACCGGAAGCTTATGTACCGAAATCAGATACTTACATCGAAAAGGACTCATCCATAAACGAGCAGATCGACCGCATGCGCCACTCGGCGACGCGGGCGATCCTCGAACGGGACGACGTCATCGTCGTCGCCTCGGTCAGCTGCATCTACGGCATCGGCTCGGTCGAGACCTATACCGCCATGACCTTCACCCTGAAGGTCGGCGACCAGATCGATGAGGCCAAGCTCCGCGCCGACCTGATCGCGCTTCAGTACAAGCGCAACGACCTGAATTTCGACCGCGGCATGTTCCGCAAACGCGGCGATGTGCTGGAGATCTTCCCCGTCCACATGGAGGACCGCGCCTGGCGGGTGCAGCTGTTCGGCGACGAGCTGGAATCCCTCCAGGAGTTCGACCCCCTGACCGGCAGGAAGACCGCCGACCTGACCGAGATCACCGTCTATGCCGCCAGCCACTATGTCACCCCGCGCCCCTCGCTGAACCAGGCCGTCACCGGCATCAAGGCCGAGCTGAAGGAGACGCTCGACTGGATGGTCGAGAACGGCAAACTCCTCGAGGCGCAACGTCTGGAGCAACGCGTCCGCTTCGATCTGGAGATGATGGAGGCCACCGGCTCCTGCGCCGGCATCGAGAACTACAGCCGCTGGCTGACCGGCCGCAGCCCCGGCGAGCCGCCGCCCACCTTCTTCGAATACATCCCCGACAACGCCCTGCTGTTCGTCGACGAGAGCCACGTCACCGTCGGCCAGATCAGCGGCATGTACCGCGGCGACTACCGCCGCAAATCCACCCTGGCGGAGTACGGCTTCCGCCTGCCCAGCTGTATCGACAACCGCCCGCTCAAGTTCGACGAATGGGACGCCATGCGGCCCCAGACCGTCTTCGTCACCGCCACCCCCGGCCCGTGGGAGATGGAGCGCACCGGCGGCGTCTTCACCGAACAGGTCATCCGCCCCACCGGCCTGATCGACCCCCCGGTCGAGATCCGCCCCGTCTCCACCCCGACCCGCACCCAGGTCGACGACGTCATCGACGAGGTCAAATCCGTCGCCCGCGCCGGCTACCGCTCCCTGGTCACCGTCCTGACCAAGAAGATGGCCGAGGACCTGACCGAATACATGCACGAACAGGGCGTCCGCGTCCGCTACATGCACTCCGACGTCGACACCATGGAGCGGATAGAGATCCTGCGCGACCTGCGCATGGGCGCCTTCGACGTCCTGATCGGCATCAACCTGCTGCGCGAGGGCCTCGACATCCCCGAATGCGGCCTGGTCGCCATCCTCGACGCCGACAAGGAGGGCTTCCTGCGCTCCGAGACCTCCCTCATCCAGACGATTGGCCGGGCAGCGCGCAACGTCGACGGAAGAGTCATCCTCTATGCCGACCGCATGACCGGCTCGATGGAACGCGCCATCGCCGAGACCAATCGCCGCCGCGAAAAGCAGGAGGCGTACAACCTCGAACACGGCATCACCCCGGAATCGGTCAAGCGCGACATCCGCGAGATCATGGCCAGCCCCTACGAGTCCCGCGCCCTCGACAAACTGACCGCCCCCGGCATGAAGGAGGAGGCCAAACCCTTCACCGGCTCCAACTTCCAGGCCGCCCTCAAGGACATCGAATCCCGCATGCGCAACGCCGCCGCCAACCTCGAATTCGAGGAGGCGGCCCGCCTCCGCGACGAGATCAAGCGGATGAAGCTGATGGACCTGGAGTTCGCCAATGAGGTCCTGACCGGGGAGGGGGAGACGGTCGACAAGGCGGCCCCGAAACGCTGGCGGGCCGAGGCTGCGGCGGAGAAGGCGGAGGCGTTCCGGAAGGGGCGGCTGTAGGGGGGGACCTCTCTACCAATCTGCGGTTGGTAGCGGCTGATTGGCGCTTCAGGCACGCTTCCTTCGAAAGGAGCGCACCATGCCGAAGTTCACCATCCTCTCCCGCGTCGACGCCTACGTCGACTACACCTGCGAGGTCGAGGCCGACGACATCGAGGAGGCGGTCGACCTGGCCTATGACGGCGACCCTTCGATCAAATGGACGGAGCAGGGCGTGGTCGAGTTCGACGCCCGCCATGTCGTGGCCCTCGACGCCAACGGCGACGAGATCGAGACCTGTTCGCGCGGCAAGGGCTGACCCGCGGACTCCCTGTTCCGCTCATCCCCGCGAACGCGGGGACCCAGTCCTGTCCAGCGTGACGCAGGTGTTTCAGGACGGGCTGCCGGTCTGATTCATCGCCGCCCCATCACCCGAAGAACTGGATCCCCGCGTTCGCGGGGATGAGCGGTTTGATGGGTGGCCCCCCACCCGCTAAGGTGGGTGCATGAGGCAGGACGACAATCACTGGTGCGAGCTCGGCTTCGCCGAACCGGCCGTCGTCTTCAAGGGGGCGACCCAGACCGCGCGGTCGGTGACAGAGGCCTGGGTCGCGCTGCACGGCTTCTGTCCCAATTGCGCCGCCGACCGCCTGCCGCAACTGCCGAACAATTCGCCCGTCGCCGACTTCCGCTGCGGTGCCTGCCCACCTTTCCCGCTATCGTCATTCCGGGGGAGCGTAGCGAGGCCCGGAACCCAGCGGCGCGCGCGAGCGCGAAGCTGTCGGGAGCGCCGATGCGTGGTCAGGTCGCCTTCGGCGCCTCCCCGGGTCGCGCTTCGCGCGCCCGAGGATGACGAGGGGTTCCGGCCTTCGCCGGAATGACGATAGCGGGAGGACGCTGGACACATCCTCAGGATATCGCATAGGTTGCGCATCATGCGCACGCATCGGAAGTTTGTCGCCACCTACATCATGGCCAGCCGGCGCAACGGCACGCTCTACACCGGGGTCTCCGCCCACCTTCCGGCGCGGGTGTGGAAACATCGCACCGGTGCCTTTGAGGGCTTCAGCAAACGCCATGGCTGCACCCGACTGGTCTGGTTTCAGCGCCACGCCTGGGTCGTCGACGCCATCCGCCTCGAAACGCAGATCAAGGGCTGGAAGCGCGACTGGAAGCTCCGGCTGATCGAGGAAGCCAATCCCGACTGGCACGATCTGGCGGCGGAGTGGTTTCCGGTGAACGATCCCGACTGGGTCCCGCCGGAAGAGCCGGACTGAGGGTCCGCGCCCCACCCCACCGCTATCGTCATTCCGGGGGAGCGTAGCGAGGCCCGGAACCCAGCGGCGCCGAAGGCGAAATGGTCGGAACAGCCGCGCTCCCGGCAGGTTGGCTGCTACGCGCCGCCCTTCGGGTCGCGCTAACGCGCGCCGCTGGGTTCCGGCCTTCGCCGGAATGACGATAGCGGGGAGGGGGAACGCGCACCCCACCGCTACCAATCCGCCGATTGTCAGCACAATCCACCGCCCACCGTCCCCTCTCTCCCCCAATCCTTTCAACCCCTTGCGCCCCGCGCCGTCCCTTTTCGCCCCTTTCAGCCCGCCATAGGTCCCGCCCGTCGCAGACTCCGCCGCCTCAATACGGAGCGGAGATCATGAAGACGACGAAGACAAAACCCGACGCCCTCGACCGCGCGGTCCGGCGCGTGCAGACCGTCGAACGCCTTGCCCGCGAGGCGCGTGCGGTGGCGTCCATGCCGACCGGAACCCCGACGCTCGATGCGATCCAGGACGCGGCCATGACGGAGATCGACCGGGCGGTGGTGGCGCTGAGGCGCGATCAGGCGCGGGGGCATCGATGAAGGCCCTGCCGAAGACCCGCTATGTCACCGTGGCGGCGGAGACCTGGGGGCTGATCCGGGGGGCCTATCTGTCGGGCCTGTCGGCGCCGACGGTGGCGGCGCGGTTCGGGGTGTCGGTGACGGCCCTGCGCAAACATGCGGCGAAGGAGGGCTGGACCAAACGGGCTTTTGCCGCGCGTCAGGCCCTGGCGCGGTCGGCGCCGCCGTCCGGTCCGGAGTCCAGGGCCGGGCCCGCCACAACCGCTGACGGCCCCCCCGACGAGGCGGCGGTGCTGGCGGCCTGGCGCGCGCCCCTGCACATCCGCCCCGACGACCTCGCCCGCCGGGCCCTGGCCGGTGCCGCCCATGCGCTGAAGAGCGGCGAGGGGCTGAATGCCGTCCGCCTCGCCCGCGCCGCGACCGAGATCGCCCGCCTCAACGACGTCCTCAACTGGGCCGAGGAGGACCCGGCCGAGGCCGACGAACGGTTCGAGGCCGGTCAGGCCATGATGCGGATGTTCCTGCGCGAACAGGCCCTGACCCTCGCCCGGGACCTGACGGCCGGCCGCGACCTGCCGCCCGAATACGAGGACCTCAAGCTCGAACTGGCCCGACTGGAGGCCGTCCGCCCGGCCGGGGAAGCGGGGGCGAAAGGGGAGGGATGACAGCTTTGAGCGATTTCTGGGGGGGAGTGTCATTCCGCACCTCTCCCTCCCCCGGCGGGGGAGGG
>CANMXH010000166.1 GCA_947501315.1 Caulobacteraceae bacterium
CATGATGACCGACCATTGGGCCGCCAGCGGAGTCGAGACCCGCTACGAGGCGCTGCAAGGTCTGAACCATTTCACGGTGCTGGACCCGCTCTATGACATGCAAAGCGCAATGGTGACGCGGATCACCAGGCTGGCGCAAAGCTCTGCATAACGCCGGTTACTCACGGCGTCCGCGAACAGGCTGCCGGCCCGCCGACACAGTAGGTCAGCCTGTCGCCTGACTCAGAGCTTGACGACGAAGACGAACGGTTGTGTTGGTCTGGCTCAGTCCAGATGTTCTTGGCGTCGTGTTGAGTTTGATGTTTCGTTTCCTCTCCCGATTGATCCGTCAGTTGCGTTGTCGCCGTCATCGCTGGCGTCCTGACCGCAAAAGAACAGGACGGGAGTTCTGCGATCTCTGTGGCGCCAAGCGCAAGGCGGCCTGACCCGGCCTACCGGCTTTCGAAACACAAAGTGCCGTGCCTGCGAGCACCGGCGCTTTCCCTGAATGCGGCGGGTGGGATAAGCATGGCCCGCTGCCGGAGGGACCGGCGGAGGAAAATCAGATCATGCGCCACGACCGCCTCGCCGTCCTGACCGCCCTCGAGACCCAGGGCGTGGCCCCGGTCTTCTACCATCCTGATCCGCAGGTCTGCCTGAACGTCATCCGCGCCTGTGCCCGCGGCGGCGCACCGGTGATCGAGTTCACCAATCGCGGCGACTTCGCCTGCGACCTGTTCGGCGACATCGCCCGCGAACTGCAGAAGACCGATCCGCACATCATCCTGGGCATCGGCTCGGTCGTCGATGCGGGCACGGCGTCGCTCTATCTCAATCGCGGCGCGCGCTTCGTGGTCAGCCCCTGCCTGATCCCGGAGGTCGCCCGGGTCTGCAACCGTCGCATGACCGCCTGTTTCCCCGGCTGCGGCTCGGTCACCGAGATCGGCGAGGCCCATGAACTGGGCTGCGAGATCGTCAAACTCTTTCCGGGTGCCAGCGTCGGCGGCCCCGACTTCGTCAAGGCGGTCATGGCCCCGATGCCCTGGACGAAGATCATGCCCACGGGCGGCGTCGATCCCGACGCGGCCAGCATTGCCAAATGGTTCGGCGCCGGCATCGTCGCCGCCGGCATGGGCTCGAAACTGGTCACGGACGCCGCCGTCAACGCCGGCGACTGGGTCGGGATCGAGGCAAATGTCCGACAGACGGTGGACGCGATCGCGGCATTCCGGGCGAAGCAGTGATTGGTGGTTAGTGATTAGTGGTTAGTCGTTGTGGCTTCTCTGATTGCGGAAGGGCGACGCCGCCCGCGCCTAAGGCCAGGCATCGACCAACCACTGATCACTAACCACTAACCACCCCTCACAGCCCCAAGGTCGGACTGTTCAGGTCCAGCTCCGCCGCCGGAATCACCACCACATCCGGATGCGCGGCGCGCAGGGCTTCGATGAACATCGAGGCCTGACCGACCACGACCACATAGGCTTCATCCGCGCTTACAGCCTGGGCCGCTGCCATCACGCCCCGGGGTGTGGTCGCCGCGATGCTCCGCGGATAGGTCTCGATCTCCGTAAGCGGCAGGCCGTAGGTAACCGCGTCGGCCAGCACCCCGCCCAGACCGCCGGTCGTCTCCAGCGCCCGCGAGAAGCCGCCGGTGATGAAGGTCTCACGGTCGGTCACCGCCTGTTCCGTCACCGCCTCGGTCCGCAACCGGTTGAACTCGGCCAGAACCAGATCCACCACCTCTGCGGCGCTCTCGTTCTTGGTCTGGGTCGCGGCGCTCAGCAGGCCGCCGTCGACCCGCGCGCCCAGCGACGAGTTGGCACCATAGGACAGACCGCGCTTGGCCCGAATCTCCTGGAACAGATGGCCGTTCTGGCCGCCGCCGATAACGCTGTTCACCACGGCCAGCGGATAGAAGTCCGCATCGGCCCGGCGCGGGCCGCGCACGGCCGCCGCCACCGCAGCCTGACCTGCGCCCGGCAGGTCGACGACCACGATCCGCGGCCCCGGCCGCGCGTCGCCCGCGCGGTTCGTGGCTGAGGGAGCTGCGCCCGAAGGCCGCTCCCAGCCGCCCAGCGTGCGCTCAGCGAAGGCGAAAGCCTCCTCCGGCTCCATGCCACCGGTGATGATCAGGGCGGCGTTGTCGGGCCGCCACCAGCGATCGTGGAAACCGTCGATCTGGTCGCGCGTCATCGCCGCCACTGAATCCGGCGTCCCGGACGACGGCGCACCATAGGGCGCTGCGCCGAATGCCAGCCGGTTCAGTACCAGCGAGGCCAGAGGCCCCGGCTGACGCAGATTGACCCGCAGGGCGTTGACGGCCTGGGTCCGGCTGCGCACCACCTCGTCCTCGGCAAAGGTCGGGCGCTGAACCACGTCAGCGAACACCGCCCCCGCCGCCGCGGCCGAGGCCACCGGCGCTGACAGGAACAGGGTGGTCGCATCCGCTCCCGCGCCGCCGCCGATATTGGCGCCCAGCGCCTCCAGCGTCCGCGCGATCTCGGGTGCCGACCGGGCACCTGCGCCCTGGCTGGCCAGTCCGGCCGTCATCGCCGCCAGTCCCGGCTGATCCGCGGGATCGCCCGCCGCCCCGCCCGCCATCACCAGCTGGGCATTGAGAATCGGCAGGTCGGTCGACTTCGCCACGATCACCCGCAGACCATTCGACAGGGTCCGCTCGACCACCCGCGGCGTCGCCATGGCGCGCGGCTCGCCCGGCGCGGGCGGGGCCATGCGCTGGCCCTCGGGCAGCAGTTCATTGGCCGGCAGGATCGCCGGCGGTACGGTCAGGAAGGTCGGGACCGGGGCAGGGTTGCGCCAGCTGTCTTCCGGCACGCCCTCGGGCCGAGCGCTCGCGTCCTGATAGCGGACCGAGACCCGGGCCTGATCATCCAGATACGTTCGCGCCACGCGCTGCACGTCGGCCGCCGTCACCGCCTGGATCGCGGCCAGCCGTTCATCGGCCGCTCGGGGATTGTTCTCCGATACGATCGCCTGACCCAGAATGAAGGCCCTGCCCGAAGAGGTCTCGCGCTGGCGCAGCTCGCTGGCCACGATCTCGGTCTTCGCCTCGGCCAGTTCGGCCGCCGTCACCGGCTCGGTCCGCACCCGTGCCAGTTCCGCATCGAGCGCCGCCTCGACATCCGCGACCGCCTTGCCCTGGGCGACGACCGCTGTGACGGCGATGACCCCGTCCTCCTCCATCGCATTGCCGCCGAAACTGGCGTTCGAGGCCAGCTGCGAGCGGTAGACCAGCGACTGGTAGAGGCGCGAACTCTCACCGCGCGACATGATCGCCTGCAGCACGTCCAGCGCCGCATTGTCCGGATGGTTGGCCGCCACGCCGGGATAGATCACCCCCACGGCCGGAAGCGGCACGTTCGGCGCATAGGACTCGACCATCCGCGGCGCCGTTCGCGGCGTCTCGACCGGCCGCTCGAACACCGGCACAGGGCGATCCGGATTGCGGATGTCGCCAAAATACTGATCCACCCATCGGTCCAGCTGGGCCGGATCGAAATTGCCCGAGACGATCATCGTCGCGGTGGCCGGACGGTAATAGGCCTCGTGGAATGCCCGCGCGTCCTCGATCTGCGCCGAATTCAGTTCCTCGATCGAGCCGATCACGCTGCGACGGTAGATGCTCTCGTCGAAGCTGTTGTCGCCGATCACGAAGCGCTGCAGCCGGCCGTAGGGCGGGGCGTAGACACGCTGGCGAAGCTCTTCCTGCACAATGGACCGCTCGGCGTCGAACACGGCCTGGTCAACTACCGGCCGCGCCATCCGCTCGGCATGGGTCCACAGCATGGTCTCCAGATACTGCGGCGGCACCGTCTCATAGTAGTTGGTGAAATCCTGTCCGGTGGAGGCGTTGCGCGACCCGCCGGCGTTCTCGACCAGGGTCGAGATCTGGCCGTAAGGCAGGTTCACTGTCTTGCGGCTCAGGATGTGTTCGAACAGGTGGGCAAAGCCCGAGCGCCCCTGCGGATCGTCCTTGCCGCCAACATTGTACCAGAGGGTCACCGTCACCGTGCCCGCCGTGGCGTCCGGCATGGCATAGACATCAAGTCCGTTGGCCAGCTCGCGGTGGGTGAACTCCAGCGGCGGCACCGAGATCGGCGCAGGGGTCTGGGCGAAGGCCGGGGTGCACAGGGCCAGCAGCGAGGCCCCCAGTAGCGCGGCGGTGCGGGTCATGTCGGCAGTCCCCAGTCGATCAGGTCTGATCATGTCGGTGAGCCTATAGTTGCCCGATCGCGCCCCAAGTTACGACCCTGTAATGATTGCTTCCACTTCCTCGCGCGTCGGCATCGAAGGCTGGGCTCCGGGCCGGGTCGCTGCGATGGCCCCCGCCGCACAGGCGAACCTCAAAGCCGCCTCCGGCTCCATGCCCTCCAGCAGGGCGACGCAGATGGCCCCCACGAAACAATCCCCGGCCCCGGTTGCATCGACCGCCTTGACCTTCGGCGGCGTCGCCCGGGCAATCTCGGCCCCGCGCTGGTACATGACCGCGCCCCGCGCCCCGAGGGTTACGACGACGCGGCCCCCGCCCTGGTGCAGCAGATCGCCATAGAATTCCGCCTCGGTCTCATTGACCACCAGCAGGTCTGCCCGGCGCAGCAGCTGGTCCGATACCGGCGCTGCGGGGGCCAGGTTGATGCAGACGAACTCCGTTCCCCGCCCGGCCGCCGCCTCGACCGTCTCGATCGGCAGTTCCAGCTGCAGGATCAGCGGCGTCTCGATCCGCGCCGGGAGCTGTTCGGGCATGAGGCTGTGGTTGGCACCCGCCGCCACCACGATCTGGTTCTCGCCCTCGGGGTCGACCGCGATCAGGGCCACGCCGGTCGGCGCAGAGGCGTCGGTGGCCACGCCGGCGACATCGACGTCGTCTGCCAGCAGCAGGGCCATGGCCTCCCCGGCCATCCCGTCGCGCCCCACCCGACCGATCATGCAGACCCCGGCGCCCAGCCGCTGCGCCGCCAGCGCCTGGTTGGCACCCTTGCCCCCGGGGTGCCGCGCCAGGGTCGCGCCGGTCACGGTCTCGCCCGCGCGCGGCAGACGCGGCGCGCGGGCGACCAGATCCAGATTGATCGAGC
>CANMXH010000167.1 GCA_947501315.1 Caulobacteraceae bacterium
ATCTCCTCGACCGTCTCGCCGCGGATGCGCAGGGCGGTGACGGCGGCGGCGACCTGGGCGGGGGTCGGCTCGCCGCGCAGGCAGGCGGCGAAGAAGGCGTGGGCCTCGTCCGCCGTCAGGATGCGGCCGTCGACGAGTTTGGCCAGCAGGGGTTTGAAACCTTCGGCCATCAGACCATCGCCGTGCGTTTGATGTTGGCGAGGTCGAGGAAGTTCGCCAGCAGGTCGTGGCCGTGTTCGGTGGCGATGGATTCCGGGTGGAACTGGACCCCGTGGATCGGGCGGGACCTGTGGGCCAGGCCCATGATCTCGCCGTCGGCGGTCCAGGCTGTGACCTCGAGCATGTCGGGCAGGGTTTCGCGGCGGACGGCGAGCGAGTGATAGCGGGTGGCGGTGAAGGGCGAGTGCAGGCCGGTGAAGACGCTGCGGCCCTCATGCTCAATCGGTGAGGTCTTGCCGTGCATCAGGGCCTTGGCGCGGATCACTTCGCCGCCGAAGGCCTGGCCCATGGCCTGATGGCCGAGGCAGACGCCGAAGATCGGCATGTCCAGCGGGGCGGTGTCTAGAATGGCGAGGCAGATGCCGGCCTCATTGGGCGTGCAGGGGCCGGGCGAGAGCAGGATGGCCTCGGGCTTGAGGGCCCAGGCCTCGGTGGCGGTCAGGTCGTCATTGCGCACGACATGCGTCTCCGCGCCCAACTCCGCAAGGTAGTGGACGAGGTTCCAGGTGAAGCTGTCGTAGTTGTCGACGACGAGGATCATGCTCGGCTTCTAGGGGCTGTGGGAGGTTGCGCCAAGCGGCTACGACGGTAAGCGTTCGTTAACCGGATCTGCCAAATCGTGCAGGGCAGCTTCGGGGAGTTCCATGGCGCACACCAACATCGACACCGCGCGCCAACTGCTGACGCCCGTCACACTGCAGGCCACCAGTCCGTATGCGACGCTCGGGGCAGCGGCGCTGGCGGCGGTGGCGGCGGTCTTGATGGCCGGGGTGATGGTTGTGGGTCCGGGCGTTCGGTTTGACGAACCCGCCGTTTCTGCGCAGCCCTAGCGCCAAACTCATCGATTGCCGGACGGATAGCGCCAGGCGTCGTCTGCGGCGCGCATCGGAGCACCGGCCTTGGCCAGGGTCTCGGCATATTCCGCAGCCGGATCGCTGTCCGCGACCACACCGGCCCCGGCCTGGACATGGATCTTGCCGTCGGCGAACAGGGCCGTCCTGAGCACGATGCAGATGTCGGCCTCGCCGCCGGCCGAGATATAGCCGACGCCACCGCCGTAACCGACGCCGCGCTTTTCGCTCTCCAGCTCGTCAATGATCTCCATGGCCCGGACCTTGGGGGCACCGGACAAGGTTCCTGCAGGCAGGGCGGCCAGCAGGGTGTCGACAGCGTCCAGGTCGGGATGGGCGTCGCCCTGGACCTCGGACACGATGTGCATGACCGAGCTGTAGCGTTCGACCCGGAAGCTCTCGATGACCTCGACCGTGCCGGGAGCGGCGACGCGGCCGACGTCATTGCGTCCAAGGTCCAGCAGCATCAGGTGTTCTGATCGCTCCTTCGGATCGGCCAGCAGTTCGGCTTCGAGTGCGCGGTCGGCCTCGGGCGTCTCGCCGCGCGGTCGGGTACCGGCCAGCGGGCGGATGGTCACGCGCCCGTCCTTGAGCCTGACCAGAATCTCGGGGCTGGACCCGGCCAGCTGAAAGTCGCCGAAGTCGAGATAGAACAGATAGGGCGACGGATTTCGCCGCCGCAGCGACCGGTAGAAGGCGAACGGATCGGTCGCCCATGGCGCGGCGAAGCGGTGGCTGAGCACGACCTGAAAGATGTCTCCGGCGGCGATGTAGTCCTTGGCCCGGGCGACCATGGCGGCAAAGTCGGCTTCAGCGACGGGCGAGCGGAAGGGCGCGATGTCGGTCTGGATCGGCGCGGGCAGGGCGGGGAGCGGCGCGCGGAGGTCGGCTTCAAAGCGGTCGAGTCTGGAAATGGCGGCTGCAAAGGCGGTTCTGGCGTCGAGACCGCTGTCCGGATAGCCGGTCGAGACCAATACAATCTCGTGGCTGACGGAGTCGAAGATGGCGACGAGGGCCGGGCGGGTCAGGACGGCGTCGGGCAGGTCAAGGGGATCGGGGTTGGGCGCGCCGAGGGGCTCCAGCAGCCTGACCATGTCATAGCCGAATACCCCGAACAGGCCGGCGGCCATGGGCGGGAGGCCTGCGGGCAGTTCGAACCTCGAGGCCGCCATCAGGGCGCGCAGGGAGGTCAGGGCATCCGCAAGCTCCGGCTCGAACCGTTCCGCGGCAATGTCCGCGCCGCGCGCCACCTCCGCCATGCTGCTGCGGCAGCGCCAGACCAGGTCCGGCTCGCGGGTGATGATGGAATAGCGGCCGTTGACGGCACCGCCCTCGACCGATTCCAGCAGGAAGGCATGGATACGGCCGTGCCCGACCTTCAGGAAGGCCGAGACCGGGGTCTCAAGGTCGTCCACCAGCCGGCGGATAACGACCTGTGGCTGGCCGTGTGACCAGCCGCGGCTGAAATCGTCGAACCCGTCCGGATCGCTGGCCGTCATTGCGCCGCCGGGGCACCCGGCGCTGCGGATGCCGCGGGAGCCTCGGCCGGGAGGCCCAGCGAGGTACGGGCAAGGGGTTCGTCGAACTCTGCCTTGCTGCGGGCGGCGGCGGCGGCGATGGCCGCCTCGCCGACGGCATTGACGTGGTCACCGGCCATCCGCTGACGGAACTGTTCGGCGACCGGAGCCGCCAGGGCCGGCACCGCCGTGCTGATCCGGTCGGTCCGGCCGATGACGAAGGTATCGGCGGTGTTCTGCTGCGAGAAGGGCTCGCCGCGCCCGCTGCTGAACACGCCGCTGATGACGCCCTGACCGTTCTGTTCCGCGGCCTGGCGGTTCAGGCCGCTCCCTGTCTGCAGGGTGGCACCGACCGAGGCTGCGACGGCGGCAAGGTCCTCACCGCCGCGGACGCGAGCCGCAAGGGCGTTGGCACGCGCGCTCAGAAGCCGGACATTCTCGCGCAGCACCCACTGCCGGGCGAGCGGTTCACGAATTCCGGCGAGCGGGGGCAGGGCCGCCGGCATGATGTCATCGAGGCGGACCACAAAATACTGGCCCTGACCCATGTCGATCACTTCGCTTTCAGCCCCCTTGCCGAGGCTCCACATGGTCTGGAGCAACTGCGGCGGCAGGGCCGGATTGATTTCCTGACCGTTGCGGAGTTTGCCGTCCTGCCGGATCGCCGGAATCTGGATGAGGCGAGCACCGACCTCGCGTACAGCGACGTCAAGGGTCTTGCCGTCCTGGCGGGCCTTCTCATAGGCCTCGACACGCCGGTAGACGGCGGCGCGGGCGTCCTCGGCACGCAGTTCGGCGACGACCTGGTCGCGAACATCGGCCAGGGTCGCAGCGCGTCCCGGCTGGATGGCGTTCAGCCGGGCGACGACGAAGCCCACGCTGGCCTGGATCGGTGCCGAGACCTGATTGGCGGCGAGGCCGAAGACGGCGGCTGCGACGGCCGGGTCGCCGAGGGCGCTGCGCGGTGTGTCGATATATTCGGCCGGCTGGATGCTGTTGGCACGGGCCACATCGGCCGGCGACTGGCCGGCACGGAGGGCGGCGGCAATGCGGTCTGCCGCCGCGCGGTCCGGCGCGGTCAGGGTGACGAAGCTGCGCTTCTCGGGAAGCGACAGCGCGTCGCGGCGGAAATTGAACCGCTCAAGGATGCGGGCCTCGGTCAGTTCAGCCGGGGCGGCGGCACCGTCGTCGAAGAGCACGACCGAAGCGGTGCGGGACTCGGGCATCCGCAGCTGGTCGGCGTTCTCGTTCATGAGGGCGATCAGCTGGGCGTCGGTCGGTTTGCCCGCCGTGCCGGCCATTGCCTGGGTCACGGTGAACCAGCGGGCATCGCGGGTCTCAAGCGCCTGGCTGGCCAGGATCGCGCCATAGATGCGCGGCAGGCGCATGCCGGCCCCGAGGGCGGCACCATAGTGCTGGGTGGAATACTGATCGCGCAGCTGCGCCTCGAACATTTCGGGGGTCGCGTTACCCTCGGCCAGGGCGGTGCGATACTGTTCCTCGCTGAACTGGCCGGTGACGCTGTCGAAAAAGGCCGGGGCCTGGCGAATCTGGCGCAGGACCAGTTCCTTGCCCGGGCGGATGCCGGCCTTCCAGGCCCAGTTCATAAAACCGAGCTGTTGCGATTTCTGTTGCAGAAACTGGCGCAGCCCGCCTTCACCGATCAGTTCCTCGAAGGTCAGGGCCCGGCCGGCCTGTTGCTGGGCCTGCTCGCGAATACGGTCCAGTTCTGCGCGGAACTCGGCCTGGCTCATGTTCCGGTCGCCCGCCGAAACCACATGTTTCGGACCGAGGTTTGCCAGCACATCCATCTGCGATCCGCCGGTGACCACGAGGCCGATACCCAAGAGAACCAGCAGGCCGATGGCCCATTTCGATTTGGCGAAGGTGCGGAAGGCGGTGAGCATGGTCGGTCCTGGCGGATCAGCGGCAAGGGTGCTGCTTGGCCTATAGGGTGTCAGCGGCCCGCACGGCAAGACGATGGCATCATTGTCGGGCTTCAGCCGCGCTTCGCGCAGGCTGAAGCCCCCTCCGGCATCGCTGCCGGAAAGGTCGGGGAGGGTGCGGGGCGGCCGGGCCTCGCCCGGAGCTGTTGTGTTGTTACCGTTTCGACGAAGCCTGACCTTGGCCGCCCTTCTTATCCGCCCGTGAAGTCACGGTCGGGAAGGGACGGCACCGCCCCGCGCAGTCGTTTTCCACGCGCCCTCCGGCTGGCGGCCCTTGCTTCGGGCCTTACCGGATCATCCGTCGCGGACATTACTGCCCGGGACGCGGGAGGGACATGGCGCAGCCAGCAGTCCGCTCCATTGGCGCGCGGCGAGCAAACGGAGGCCATCCATCGACCTCCATGAGGACCCCCGCGGTATCCATCCCCCGGGCTTCATCGCTCGACCACAGCCCGCCGACATCGGGGCGCTGGATCCGACGCCCTCCCCACCGACGGGATGG
>CANMXH010000168.1 GCA_947501315.1 Caulobacteraceae bacterium
CGGCGCCTCCGAGACGCCCTTGCCGTTTGGCATGCCGCTTCTCCCGTTCGTTCGCCTTCCGCAGGCTTATCGCGCGAGTCATGTCGTCCCGGACCACGAAGACCAGCACATAAAGCCTGCCGTCCAGATCACCGTAGGCTACCCACCGTCGTTCATCGTAGTCGAACCGGTCATCCGCTTCGACCAAGGAGTTCTCGAAAACGAAGTCTCGGGCGCGGCTCAACGACACGCCGTGTTTGGCGATATTCGCAGCGTCCTTCTTCGGATCGAAGATGATCATTTATGTAGCTACATAAATGATCGCGGTCAGGGTCCGATCAGCCCGGAATGATCCGGCGCAACCAGCTTTCGCGCTGGGCGGTCGGAGCCACCTCGGGCGTACGGCCTTCCTCGGACAACAGGGCATAGGCCTCGGCGTACCAGGGGCTGCCCGGATAGTTGAAGCCGAGCACGGCACCGTTGCGGGTCGCCTCTTCCTTGAGGCCGAGGACCAGATTGACCTCGACCAGCCGGTACAGGGCCTCGGGCGTGTGCGAGGTGCGCTGATAGGCTTCGTTGTCGATCACCGCCTTGTAGCGGTTGATCGCCGCCAGCGGCTGGCCAGCGCGCTGGTAGTAGCGGCCAATGGCCATTTCCTTGCCGGCCAGCTGGTCATTGACCATGTCGATCTTGACCGTGGCGTCGATGGCATAGGACGTGCCCGGATAACGGCGCTGCACATCCTTGAGCCCGTCCAGCGCCGCCTGGGCATAGCCCTGGTCGCGGCCCACGTCGGTGATCTGTTCGAAATTGCAAAGGGCCTTCATGTAGAAGGCATAGGGCGCACTGGGATTGCCCGGGAACAGCTGGATGAACCGGTCCGAGGCGGCGATGGCCTCGGCGTAGTTGTTGTTCTGATAATAGGCGTAGATCTGCATCAGGATCGAACGGCGCGACCACTCCGAATAGGGATGCTGGCGCTCGACCTCCTGGAAATAGTCGATCGCATCGGCCCAACGCTTGCTCTGCAGACGCTGGTAGCCCGTGTTGTAGAGCGCCTCGACCGGCCGCTCCTCATAGGCCAGACGGGGCCGATCGGTGCGGGCGCCGCAGGCCGAGAGCGTCAGGGCCGACACAGCCACCGTGGCCAGGACCAGGCCGGAACGGAATTTGGAAGCAGGCAAGGACGACCTCAACTTGAAATGCCGGCGGGCGTGGACCCGTCGGCGCCCCCGGAAAACGAGAGGCGATCTCTACACCAGCGAACCTGCCCACGCCAATCCGCGAAGAAGAACGCCAAAAAGGCGCGCCGCGCCTTGTGGCCGGGCCATCCACTGGTATGAAGCGCGCCAGCGCCGAGGATCCATTCTCAGCCCGGCGATGACGGCGAAAGGATGACCGGACATGAAGCTGCTCTCTGGCAACTCCAACCGGACCCTGTCCCAGGCCATTGCGGCTCACCTCGACATGCCCCTGACCAAGGCCCAGGTGAAGCGGTTCGCCGACAATGAGGTCTTCGCCATGATCGAGGAAAACGTCCGCGGCGAGGATGTCTTCATCATCCAGTCGACCAGCTATCCGGCCAACGACAATCTGATGGAACTGCTGATCATGACCGACGCCCTGGTACGGGCATCGGCGCGACGGATCACGGCGGTCATGCCCTATTTCGGCTATGCCCGGCAGGACCGGAAGACGGGCGGACGGACGCCGATCTCGGCCAAGCTGGTCGCGAACATGATCACCCGGGCCGGGGCACACCGGGTGCTGACCATGGATCTTCACGCCGGCCAGATCCAGGGCTTCTTCGACATCCCGACCGACAATCTCGTCGCCACGCCTGTGCTGGCCCAGGACATCAAGGATCACTATCCGCGCGGCGACGACCTGATGATCGTCTCACCGGACGTCGGCGGCGTGGTTCGCGCCCGCTCGCTGGCCTCACGCCTCGATGCCGATCTGGCGATCGTCGACAAGCGCCGCGCCCGGGCCGGCGAAAGCGAGGTCATGAACATCATCGGCGACGTCCAGGGCCGGCGCTGCATCCTGTTCGACGACATCGTCGATTCCGGCGGCACCCTGGTCAATGCCGCCAAGGCCCTGATGGAAAAGGGGGCGACCGAGGTGTCCGCCTACATCAGCCACGGCGTCCTGTCGGGTCCGGCGGTCCAGCGGATCACCGACGGTCCGCTGAAGGAACTGGTGATCACCGACTCCATCGAGCAGCCGCACGAAGTTTTGAACTGCGGAAAAATCCGCACCGTCTCCGTGGCCCCGTTGATCGGGGAGGCCATCCGGCGAATCGCCAACGAAGAATCAGTGTCAAAGCTTTTCGATTAACGGTCGGAAAACGGTTCTCCGCGCGTTATAAGGCCTCCAGACTTTCGGCGCCCCGGCGCGCCGTGCGTACTTGTGAGGATTTCGCATGCTTCAGGCTTTCCCGCGTCGCGGCATTTCGTTGGCGGCTGTTGCTGTTGCTGCCCTTCTGGCCAGTTGCGCGACCCCGGAGCCGGAACCCGCCCCTGCGCCGCCCGCGCCGGTGGCACCCGTCTATCCGCCCCTGCCTGCGGTCAGCCTGAACGAGGGTGTGGCCCAGGCGGCCTCCATCTATGTCGCCTTCATGCGCGAGGCCGGAACCATCCAGGCCGGGTTCACCAGCGCCGAGGCGATCCAGGCGGCCATCCGCCGGGGTGCCTCCTATGAACCGGCCCAGCTGTCGCGCGGCATGATCGCCTATGGCTCGATCCTGGCGCTGCAGTCGCCGGAGTTTGTCCAGGGCATCCGTGCACTCGCCGTCGATCCGGCGGTGCGCAACGACATCATCGCCCGTCTCGTCGCCGACCCCGGCTATGCCGCCAACCTGCCGGGCGCTGATGCCGCCGCCGGCCTGATCGTCGGCACCATCGGTCGGGATTCCGCGGCCATGCTGCTGATCGCGGACTCTGTCGAGCAGGACGCCTACACCATCCAGGCCCGCAACGACCCCCGCCGCCGCTGGGCCACCGTCCACATCACCGATCGCGTCAGGCGACTGGAGGGGGCCAAGGCCCTGTCAGCTGTTCAGATGCTGCCTTCGGCCGAGGAATCGGCCCGTCTGTTCGCCGCAGCCAACTCGGGCACAGGCCTGACGCTGAGCCCGGCACGCTCGGGTCCGCCCTATACCCCGGCGGTCACCCGGTCGCTGGCTGTGGCCGCCCTGGCGGCGCTGGGGGCCGGTGGCGAGGACGCCCGGGCCAATACCGAGGCCCTGACCATCGAACAGAACAGCGAATTCTGCCTCAACATGTCCAAGCTGATGCTGTTCCAGTGCCTCGCCGCCTCACGCCCCAGCTATGAGGACATGTTCTGCGTCGGCCGCCATGTGGCGCGTGACCTCGCCACCTGCACCGCCCAGAATATCACCCCTATACCCGTCGAGGTCCCGCCGACGTCTGTCGCGAGTGGAGCCGCTGATTCCGCGCCGGTGCAGACGCCCGTCGCCGAGGCGGCGGCTGCGGCCCTGAACAACGGGCGCTGACGCAGGTTTCCACTCCGGCGTCGCAATCACGTCGGGAGCGGTTGCGTCCGCGCCGGTTGGCGTGTAATGACCCGCGCTCTTGAATTCAGGGTCCACAAGACCCCGCCGCGAGGGCTGACTGGTCAGCGCGGCGTTTGTGTTGTTGAGGCGAGGCGATGGCCGAGATCATTCTGAACGTGGACGTCCGTAGCGGCGTCGGCACCGGTGGCGCTCGCGCCGCGCGCCGCGCTGGCATGGTCCCCGGTGTGCTGTACGGCGGCGACAAGGCCCCCGTGGCCATCTCGGTGAACGAGCGCGACTTCCGCAAGTCGCTCTACACCGGCAAGCTGCTGGGTCACCTGGTGACGCTGAAATACGGCGCAGAAACGCAGCCGGTCATCGCGCGTGATGTCCAGTTCGACCCGGTCACCGACCGCCCGCTGCATTTCGACCTGATGCGGGTCGATGAGACCCAGACCATCAAGATCGAGGTCCCGGTCCACTTCATCAACCAGGACAAGTGCGAGGCCTTCCGTCAGGGTGCCGTGCTCGAAGTCGTCCGTCACGCCGTTGAGGTGAAGGTCCGCGCGGATCACATCCCGGAAGACCTGATCGTCGACCTGGCCGGCCACAAGATGGGCGACACCATCCGCTGGGCAGACCTCAAGGCACCCAAGGACGTCGCGCCGGTCATCACCGACCGTGACTTCGTGATCGCCCTGATCAAGTCGTCCTCGGCCGCCGTTTCGGCTGCGGCCGACGGCTCCGATGCCGAAGGCACCGCCGAGGGCTGATCGCCTTCCCGCAAGATGCTACTGGAACGGCCCCTTCCGGAAACGGACGGGGCCGTTTCCTTATCCGGACCTCGCCCCATGATCATCATCGCCGGCCTGGGCAATCCGGGCCCCAAATATCAGGGCAACCGCCACAACATCGGCTTCATGGCCGTCGACGAGATCGCACAGCGCTGGTCGTTCGGGCCCGAGCGGGCCAAATTCCAGTCCGCGATCCGCGAGGGTGAGGTCGCCACCGCCGCCGGTCCGGTCAAGGTCCTGCTGATGAAGCCCCAGACCTTCATGAACGAGAGCGGCCGGGCCGTGGCCGAGGCGGCGCGCTTCTACAAGGTCCAGCCCGGCGCGGTCATCATCTTCCATGACGAGATCGACCTGGCTCCCGGCCGCTTCCGCATGAAGACCGGCGGCGGGGCGGCGGGCCAGAACGGTGTGCGCAGCCTGATCAGCCAGCTCGGTCCCGACTTCCGCCGCGCCCGCATGGGCGTCGGCCACCCCGGCGCGCCGGAACTGGTGCACGGCCATGTGCTGAGCGACTTCCACAAGGCCGACCGGACCTGGCTCGAGCCGATGCTGACCGCCGTCGCCGACGCCCTGCCCTTCGCCATGGCGGGAGACGACGACCGCTACCAGGCCGAGGTCATGCGTCTGGCCCCCGCCCCGAAATTCAGCCCCCGTCAGGCCGCGCAGAACGCGGCGCGGGGCGAATAGCCGCCCTTCCCTCCCCGCCGTCCCGACTGTACCGCCGGGACGACATTGTCCGCCGC
>CANMXH010000169.1 GCA_947501315.1 Caulobacteraceae bacterium
AGTTGCTCCGCCTTTTTGCGCAGCTGCTCGACCTCCGCATCGAACGAGCCGGAGGTCGCCGAGAGCAGGTTCAGCTCCTCGATCTTCGCCTCGAGATCGGCGATCGGCTTTTCAAACTCGAGGTAGTGCACGGCCATAAGGCATCCGGATGAAGCGCGCCGCGTGGCGCATCGGAAGGCGGCGGAACCTAGTCAGGTCAGCGCGCGGGAGCAAGCGACGGTTCACTCATCGCGTGCCAGCGGGTGTTTGTCCCGCACGACCCGGGCCAGACGGTCGGTGGCGACGTGGGTGTAGATCTGGGTCGTGGCGATGTCGGCGTGGCCGAGCAGGGTCTGGACCACGCGCAGGTCGGCCCCGCCTTCCAGCAGATGGGTGGCAAAGGCGTGGCGCAGCACATGGGGGCTGACCCGGGCCGGGTCGATCCCGGCGTCGACGGCGGCCTGATCCAGCAACTGGGCGAAGCGGCGGGGAGTCAGATGGCCCCGGGCCGAGGCGGAGGGGAACAGCCACGGGCTGTCCGGAGTCTTTTCCGGCCGCGCGGCGTCCCGTGCGATCAGCCAGACCTTCACCGCTTCCCGGGCCGAGGCGTTGAGGGGGGCCAGCCGCTCCTTGCCGCCCTTGCCACGCACGATCAGGAAGGCCGGGTCGCGTCGAACGGCCTCGACCTTGAGCCCAAGCAGCTCCGAAACCCGCAGGCCCGAGGCATAGGCCAGCTCCACCAGCGCCACCATCCGCAGGCCAGCGGCTCCGTCATGGGTCGCGGCGGCGGCCAGCAGCCGTTCCATCTCGTCGCCGCTGAGCGTCCTTGGAAGGCTGCGCCCCTGTTTCGGGGCATCGAGCCGTCGCGAGGGGTCGTCGGCCCGCCAGCCCTCGCCCAGGGCGAACCGGTAGAACTGCCTCACCGCCGACCGCCGTCGTGCCTGGGTGGCCGGCGAAAGGCCTCGGCGGCCCAGATCAGCATACCAGGCCTCGATCCCCGCCTCGTCGCCGCCCATCAGTCCACCGTCGATCCCGGCCTCCGCATCGGCCAGGTCGCGGCCATAGGCGGACAGGGTGTGGGGCGAGGCGTCACGCTCGACCGCCATCATCTCGAGAAAGGCCTCGACCTGGGGCGTAGTCATGCGCGTGGACGCTTTGCGACGGCGGCGCTTGGTGTAGAGGGTGGTGGGGTCATGCCGTGCCTGCCGCCGCCCGTTCCGTCGACATCCAGCGGCCTCGCAAGAGGCCGGCCATGAGTCCTGACGAACCGATTCCCGTACATGAACGCACCATAGCGCTGGTCGGGCTGATGGGGGTGGGCAAATCGACGGTCGGCCGCCGGCTGGCCAAGCGGTTGGGCCTGCCGTTCGCCGACGGCGACAGCGAGATCGAGGCAGCGGCGAAAATGACCGTTTCGGATATCTTCGCCCAGCTCGGCGAGGCCGGGTTCCGGGCCGGAGAAGCGCGGGTCCTGAAACGTCTTTTGCACGCCCCTCGTATGGTGCTGGCGACGGGCGGCGGGGCCGTACTGAACCCCGAGACAAGGAAAGAGCTGAAGGCGCGGGCGATCACCGTCTGGATGCGCGCCGATCTTGAAACCGTCGCCGCCAGGGTCCAGCGACGGGATACCCGGCCGCTGCTGCGCGGCCGGGAACCGCTGGAGGCGTTGAAGGCCATGGCCGAGGTTCGCAATCCCTTCTACGCGACCGCAGATCTGACGGTCGATGTCAGCAGCGGCGCCCACGCCGAGGCGGTGGAAAGCATCGTTCGGGCCCTGGCAGCCTATGGGTCCGGGGCGGCGGCATGAGCGAGATTATCCGCGTCTCGGGCGGCGGTTTTGAGCCCTATGACGTCGTCATAGGGCGCGGGCTGATCACGCAACTGGGCACCCGGGTCGCAGGCCTGGCACAGGGGCGGACGGTCATCGTCACCGACGAAACGGTCGCTGCCCTCCACGGTCCGGCGGTGCTGGCGGGGCTGGAGGCGGCCGGGGTCCGGGCGCGGCTGCTGACCGTGCCGCCCGGCGAGGCGTCGAAATCCTTCGCCGGACTGGAACATGTGATCGACCGGCTTCTGGCCTTCGGCCTCGATCGGCGCGACCTGATTGTGGCGCTCGGCGGCGGGGTGGTCGGTGATCTGGCCGGGCTGGCGGCGGCGCTCTACATGCGCGGGATCGATTTCGTTCAGGTGCCGACCACCCTTTTGGCGCAGGTGGATTCCTCGGTCGGGGGCAAGACGGCGATCGATACCCCACGCGGCAAGAACCTGGTCGGGGCCTTTCATCAGCCGCGGCTGGTCGTGGCCGACATCGACCTGCTGGCCACCCTGCCGCCCCGCCAGCTTCGATCCGGCTGGGCCGAGGTGCTGAAGCATGGCCTGATCTGCGATGCCGCCTTCTTCGACTGGTTGGCGGTGGAGGGTGCCGTCGGTGCCCGCGGTGATCCGGCCGCCCTGACCCGTGCGGTGGTGCGGTCGGTCGAGATCAAGAGCGCCATCGTCGGGGAGGACGAGAAGGAGGCCGGTCGGCGCGCCCTGCTGAACCTCGGCCATACCTTCGGCCACGCGATCGAGGCGGAACTCGGGTTCGACGAGGACCGGATCACCCATGGTGAGGCGGTGGCACTGGGCTGTGCCTTGGCGTTCCGGTTTGCCGCCATCAACGGTCATTGCCGGGCCGATGATGCGGCGCGGGTCGAAACAGTGATTCTGGCGGCTGGCCTGCCGGCACGGCTGGAAGCCGCCGGTTCCTTTTCCGCGGAGGCTCTGGTGACCCGCATGGCGGGCGACAAGAAGGCGGAGGGCGGGGGTCTGACCCTGATCCTGCCTCGCCGTATTGGTGAGGCCTTCGTGGACAAGGCCGTCGATCGCGCAACGGTCACGGCGTTTCTGAAGGCCGAGGGTGCCTCGTGAGCCTGTCTCCGATGCTTCTCGCTGATGTGCCGCTGGAAAACACTTTCGTTCGGCTGGAGCCTCTTACAGCGTCGCTGGAAGACGAGGTGCGCGCCGCCCTCGACTGCGATCCGGCCTCCTGGGACATCATGGTCGCCGCCGCCTACGGACCGCATTTCGAGGCCTGGTGGCACTCGGCGCTGAAGACGATGGAGCAGGGGACCCGCATCGCCTGGGCCGTCCGGCGGCTGGACGACGGCGCGGTCGTCGGCACGACCAGCCTGTATGAAATCAAGCCCGACTATCGCCGCTGCGAGGTCGGCTCAACCTTCTACCGGCCGGAGGCGAGGGGCGGGCCGGTCAATCCGTCCTGCAAACGGCTGTTGCTGGGTCATGCCTTTGACGGCGGTGCCGTGCGGGTCGAAATCCTCACCGACGCTGTCAACCCTGGCAGCCAGGCCGCCATCCGCAAGCTGGGTGCACGGGATGAGGGGGTGCTGCGCAAGCACAAGATCACCTTCAAGGGCCGGATCCGCGACACGGCCCAGTTCGCCATCCTCGACGATGACTGGCCCGGGGTCCGGGACCGGCTGGATGCACGACTGGCGGCGTTCGGCTGATCCACGCGCCGCCTGCGCTAGCCGGCCTCGAGCGTCGCTGTTCCCTTGCGCCGGGCGCGGAAAAAGGTGCGCAGGAGGTCTCCGCCCTCAGCGGCCAGGACCCCACCTTCGAAGCCAGGCCTCCAGTGGCAGGTCGGCTGTTCGAAAAACCGCGGGCCATGCGCCACCGCCCCGCCCTTGGGATCGTCGGCCCCCCAGACCACGCGGCCGATGCGTGCGTGGCTGATGGCCCCGGCGCACATGGCGCAGGGCTCAAGCGTCACATAGAGGGTCAGGCCGGTGAGGCGGTAGTTTTCAAGTTTTGAAGCCGCAGCGCGCAAGGCGACAATCTCGGCATGGGCGGTCGGATCATGGGCACCGACAGGCCCGTTGCGGCCCTCGGCGACGACCTCGCCGGTCGATTCATCGACGATCACGCAGCCCACGGGAGTCTCTCCCGCGTCCGCCGCCGCTTGCGCACATGCCAAGGCCATGTGCATGAACCGCTCATCATGGCCAGCCATCCCCGAGACAACGACAAGAAGCCGCGCCCGCGTCAAGACGACAGCCGCGACAGTCCCCGCAAACCCTACGTCAAGCGCGTCGAGAGCAGCGACGATCGCGGGCCGCCCAAGGGCGGCAAGTCGTTCGGCAAGCCGGGTGGCAAGCCCTTGGCCAGGGATAGCAAGCCCGCCCCGAAGGCCGATGACGGTCCGAAACGCAGCGAGCGGATCGCCAAGGCCATGGCCCGCGCCGGTATCGCCTCGCGCCGCGAGGTCGAGCGGCTGATCGGCCTGGGCAAGGTCGCCGTGAACGGCAAGATCCTTGATACCCCCGCGACCCTGGTCACCCGCGATGACGTGATCACGGTCGACGGCAAGGCGATCGGCTCGGCGGAATCCACCCGCGTCTGGCGCTATCACAAGCCCGCCGGTCTGGTGACCTCGCACAATGATCCGGGCGGCCGGCCGACCGTGTTCGACGCCCTGCCCAGCGGCCTGCCGCGCGTGATCTCGGTGGGCCGACTCGACCTGAACACAGAGGGCCTGCTGCTGCTGACCAATGACGGCGAGCTGAGCCGCGCGCTGGAGCTGCCCTCCACCGAACTGGTGCGCCAGTACCGGGCCCGGGCCCGGGGCCGGGTCAGCCAGCTGCAGCTCGATTCGCTCAAGGACGGCGTGACCGTCGACGGCATTCGCTACGGCCCGATCGAGGCCACGCTGGACAAGGCCAAGGAGACCGAGGGCAACGCCCCCGCCAATCTCTGGATCAGCGTCTCCATCACCGAGGGCAAGAACCGCGAGGTACGAAAGGTACTGGAGCATCTGGGTCTGACCGTGAACCGGCTGATCCGCCTCGCCTACGGCCCGTTCCAGCTGGGGACCCTGCCGGTCGGCTCGGTCGAGGAAGTCGGCCCCCGCGTGATCCGGGAGATGCTGGCTGACCACATCCGGCCTGAGAACCTGCCGACGGGCAACACCGTCTCGACGCCTGCGCCGGTTCCGGGGCGCCGCACCTCGGCCCCGATCAGGAAGGGGACCTCGGGC
>CANMXH010000170.1 GCA_947501315.1 Caulobacteraceae bacterium
AGGTGCCGATGCCGCCGAAATAGAGCAGTTCGGCCGGGGCCTTCAGTATGGCCTTCATCAGCGCGGCCGGATCGAGGACGTCCTCCTGGATATCGAGCGCGGCCCTGATCTGGGGGCTCAGTTCGATCGATTTGGACGAGCGCGAAAAGATGCCGCCGCCCGCCGAAATCTTCGAGCTGTCATAGTCCTGCCAGGACGAGCGCGGCAGTTTGAACATCCGGTCACGCTCGATCCAGCTGGTGGCCGGATCGGGGTTCGGATCGATGAAGATGTCGCGGTGGTCGAAGGCGGCGACCAGTTTGATCGCCTTCGACAGCAGCATGCCGTTGCCAAAGACGTCGCCCGACATGTCGCCGACGCCGACCACGGTGAAGGGTTCGGACTGGATGTCCTTGCCCATCTCGCGGAAGTGCCGCTTGACCGCTTCCCAGGCCCCGCGGGCCGTGATGCCCATCACCTTGTGGTCGTAGCCGACCGAGCCGCCGGAGGCGAAGGCGTCGTCCAGCCAGAAGCCGTAGTCCGCCGAGATCCCGTTGGCGATGTCCGAGAAGGTGGCTGTGCCCTTGTCGGCGGCCACGACCAGATAGGGGTCGTCACCCTCGAACCGGACCACCGAGGACGGCGGCACGACGGAGCCGTCACCGGCAATATTGTCGGTGATGTCGAGCAGGCCGGACAGGAAGGTCTTGTAGGCCCGGATGGCCTCGGCCTGCTGGGCATCGCGGTCGCCCCCGGCGCGCACGATGGCCGCCAGGTGTTTGGGGAAGAAGCCGCCCTTGGAGCCGACCGGAACGATGACGGCGTTCTTGACCTGCTGCGCCTTCACCAGTCCCAGCACCTCGGTGCGGAAATCGTCACGGCGGTCAGACCAGCGCAGGCCGCCCCGCGCGACCGGGCCGAAGCGAAGGTGCACACCCTCGATATGCGGGGCCCAGACGAAGATCTCCCGGAACGGCTTGGGCAGGGGCAGATCGGCCAGTTCGCGCGAGGCGATCTTGATCGAGATATGGGCCTTGGGCCGTCCGCCGGGGCCGGCCTGGTAGTAGTTGGTGCGTTTGATCGCCTGAACGAGCAGGACCATCCGGCGCAGCGCCCGGTCGTGGTCGAGGCTCTTCACATCCTGCAATTGGGCATTGATCGTCTCGACCAGCGCGCCGACGGCGGCCTCGCGGCTGGCCGCATCGCCCCCCGCCGCGGGATCGAATTTGGCTGCGAACAGGGCCAGCAGGCGCCGGGCCACGGCCGGATAGTCGCGCAAGGCCTCTTCCTGCACCGCCTGGCTGGGGTCGAGCCCCGTCTGCTGGCGATAGCGGGCGAGGGTCCGCACCAGCGCCGCCTCCCGCCAGTCGACGCCCAGCTCCAGCACCAGACGATTGAATCCGTCGCTTTCCGTCATGCCGGTCCAGACCGCCGAAAAGGCCGCCTCGAAGGGGCCTTTCACGTCAGCGAACTGAAGGTCGCTGCCGCGCGGATCCTCCAGCAGGAATTCATGCACATGGATCTCGGCCTCTCCCGCCGGACGCAGGGCGTGGCCCCATTCCTCAAGCGTCTTGAGGCCCATGTCGGCGAGGATCGGCAGCACATCCGAAAGCGGCACCGCAGCGCCGCGGCGATAGAGTTTGAAGCGGAAATTCAGTGACCCTTCGCCATCCAGACGGAAGGCGCGAACCGCCACCGGTTCCCCGCCGTCGGCCAGGCCGCTGTCGTTCAGTGAATCGACGGCCCGCAAGTCCCGCACGGCCTCGGTGGCGTCATAGCGGGCGCGGTAGGCGACATCGAACGCCTCGGCCCACCGGGCGCTGAGCGGCCCGACGGCGACGTCATCCACATCGGCGCTGCGCAGGGCGCTTTCAAAACGATCGATCCAGCTGCGGCCGGCTTCGGCGATTTCGGCGTCGAGCGCGACCTGATCCGGGCACGGATGGTCTCCGGGGGTAACGCCTATGATGTAGTGAATCCGGACCAGGGGCTGGTCCGACAGCTGCGGATACCAGGCGGAAATCCGCCCGCCCCAGGCGCGGGCGAGGATGGCCCCGATCCGTTCACGGACCGACGCGTCGAAACGCTCGCGCGGGATGAAGGCCAGCACGGAAACAAACCGGTCGAACGGGTCCTGACGGGTGAAGGTCTTGATCCGCGGACGGTCGTGCAGGTGCAGGATGCCGAGCGCGATCGCCAGCAGCTCGCTCTCCCCGATCTGGAAGAGTTCGTCGCGGGGATAGTTTTCGAGAATGTTCCGGAGCCGCTTTTCGCTGTGACTGCCGGCCACCTTTCCCGCGCGGGTGAGAGCATTGGCGACCTTGAGCCGGACCAGCGGCACCTGGGTCGCGGTCTTGTCATAGGCCTCGGCTGTAAACAGGCCGACGAACCGGGTCTCGCCGGAGGGTCGGCCGTCCGGTCCGAACCGCTTGACCCCGATATAGTCCATATAGGCGCGGCGATGGACGCGGGAGCGGACATTGGCCTTGCCCACCGTAACCGGCTCCGACAGATCCAGCTGCTTCTTCATGGATTTGGTCAGCACCGCCGGCTCATTGGCCCGGCGCAGCACGGTTCGCGCCGGATCAGCCAGAACCCCCAGACCGACCCCAGCCTGCGACAGGGGTGCCTCGGCCTCATAGCCGCCGTCGCCGCTGCGCGGGTAGTCGTAGTCCCGGGCCCCGAGAAAGACGAAATGGTCGGCCTCAAGCCATTTCAGGAAATCGATATGTTCCGCCAGGATGTCGGGCGCGACCCCATGAGGATTTGCCTCAAGGTGGGCGATCGACCGATGCATCAGCGCCGCCATGTCCGCGTGGCCGTCGACCGCGCTGGACACGTCTTTCAGGGTCAGGGCCACGCCTTCGCCCAGGGCGTCCCGCCGCTCCTGCGGCAGGGGATCCATGACCACGATGATGGTGGACTCGCGCCCGCCGTCTTCCGCGGTCACCGGATGGTACATCGACCGGACTGTCACACCGGCGTCGGCCAGCTCGCCCATGACGCTGTCGACGAGAAACGGCCGGTCGTCCTGGATGACGATCAGAACATCATAACCCAGCGGGACACCGTCCACGCCGTGAAGCGGCGACAGGGTGATGCGCGCAGGTTCGCCGTGGGCCCGGCCCTCGGTCCCGCGCCAGGCCATGGCGAGCAGGCCGGCCATGTCGCGCCCGTCCAGTTCGGGCGTCTCGTCGGCGGCATAGTCTTCCCAGGCCTGACGCAGGAAATCCTTGCCAGCACCGGTCAGTGGGCCCGGGGACAGCTGGTCGAAGCTGGCTTCCAGCGCCTCCAGGGTGATGGCCTGAGGGTGCGCGAGGGCCGTTTCGCCGGACATGGGCAGGTCTCTGGTGGACGCGACCTTTCAAACAGGTCGCCGGAAATGGGAGAAGACTAGGCCGCTTCGCCGCTTGGGCAAGGGGTCTGTCCAGGCCGCGCTGACTAGGCCGTCCCGCGTGCGACGGGAACCCCCAAAACGAAGGTATCGGACCTGTTTCGGAAACTCGGGTTCCAACGGCCTCCCGCAGACCGGACAAGGCGGTCGACAGGGTCACCCAACCCCGGAAACGACAAGGCCGCCGAACTTTCGTTCGGCGGCCTGCTTGGACCGGCACCCTGGAGGGGGGGGTGGCACCGATCTGTTCCACCGCAGCCTGGGGGAGGGGAGGGCTGCAGTGACAGAAAGGACATAGGTGCCGGTTATGGCCAATCAAGGGCACCGGGCGGCATCAGCCGCCCGGCGGCTGTGGCGGGTTGACGCGGCCGCGCTGCAGCGCGGCCTCTTCCTCATCGGCATAGGGTGCACCGTCGCCGGACAGGAGGATCGCCATCCAGCGCGAACCCTTGAACTCGGCCAGAATCGCCATGGCCATGACCGCAAGGGGCGTCGACAGGAACATGCCGACCACGCCCCAGAGCTGACCCCAAAGCGCCAGGGACAGCAGCACCACCACCGGGTCGATGTTCTGGTTCTCGCCCTGCATGCGCGGCTGGATCATATTGCCGCTGATGAACAGGATGCTCTGGAGACCCACCAGCAGGATCGCGGCCGGCCAGTAGCTTTCGAACTGGACCAGGGCAAACATCGGCGGCGCAAGGCCGGCGACGGCACCGCCCAGGACCGGAATAAAGCCGACGACGAAGATCACAAAGGTCCAGAACTCGGCGTTCTGCAGACCCACGGCCCGCATCAGCAGCCAGGCTGCGGCGCAGATCATCGCCCCGGTCACGGTCTGGACCCAGAGATAGCCCTCGACCCCGCCACGCACGCGGTCGAAGACACCCATGGCCTCGGCCCGGGCCCCGCGCCCGGGAAACAGGGCCACGATCTTGCGCCGGAAGCCGAGCTGGGCCGCCAGCAGAAAGCCCAGATAGACGAGCACGAAGAAGGCGCTCGTGAGCACACCCGAAGCCTGGCTCGCCGCCTGGGTCAGATAGGCGCGGATGTCGAGCTGGGCGATCAGCTGGGTCGCGGTGGGGGCGGTATCGATTCCGAACAGCTGCGAAACGTCGAACAGGATCTGGTCGATGCGCGGCCCGAGGCGGGTCGACACCCCGGACGCCTCGCTGAAGAAATTCAGGGCCCCGTTGGTGATGATGGCGATGGAGGCGAAGAAACCCAGCACCACCAGCAGCAGGGCGGCGACACCGGCCCAGCGACCAGGGACGGGCGTGCGGGTTTCGATGCCCCGCTTCAGCCCGTCGATCATGATCATCAGGAAGATGGCCATGGCCAGGGGCGTCAATATACCCCTGAGCCAGTAGACGGCGGCACCGGCGGCCACGACGGCGATCAACACCAGGGCGTTGCGGGAGACAGTCGAGGACGGAAGGGTGATCGGGGGTTTCATGGCCATATCGTCGGGGTCCGTGCCGCCGGCGTCAATCCAGCCTTGAACCATTCGCGCGGCCGGTAGAGCATGAGCGCCGCCCCCTGCCCGGAGTTCCCCCATGACTGATGGTGCCGACGCCGCCCCCGGCCTGTTCCTCGGCCAATCCTTCGACAACGGGGCTGACAGGCCGGAACA
>CANMXH010000171.1 GCA_947501315.1 Caulobacteraceae bacterium
CCTGGACATGGGCGGGAAGTGCGACGGATGGACCGCGCGGTCAACCGCCTGCTGCGAACGACTTGCATTCTCTGCCCGCCCGCTGCTATGGAGAACCATTCGCAATCACCGGGTCCGCCCCACCGTGTACGTCTGCAACTGCAACGGCCTTCGCAAACGGGATGTCGCCGCCGCCATCGAGGCCGGCGCGACGCGGCCGCGCGACGTCTTTGCCCGCAACCAGTGCTCGGCCCAATGCGCCAAATGCGTCTGCGAAATGCGCGAGATGATCCAGGAAACGCGCCAGGCCTTCGCCATGGCGGCCGAATAGGCCCTGCCCTCCCCCACGGGAGATTCATTCGCATTTTCAATGTTGTGAGAAGTGTTCGCAGGTGAACACAAGGCGGTTTTGCGTGCTAGAACCGTCGCTCACAGCCGGTGATTCAAGGCGGTCGGGCCGACCGCCGCGCCGCTGACGGAAAGAATGACGATGAAGGGCGACCCCGCGATCATCCGCACCCTCAACGCGGTGCTGACCAACGAACTGACGGCCGTGAACCAGTATTTCCTGCACGCCCGGATGTTCGAGTCCTGGGGCCTGAAGCATCTCGGCCAGATCATCTACGACGAATCGATCGGCGAGATGAAACACGCCGACATGCTAATCAAGCGGGTGCTGTTCCTAGACGGCCTGCCCAATCTGCAGGACCTGCACAAGCTGAAGATCGGCGAGACCGCCGTCGAATGCCTCGGTGCCGACCTCCAGCTGGAGCTGGGCGGGCGCGAGACGGTCATGGCCGGCGTGGCCCAGTGCGAGGCCGCCCGCGACTTCGTCAGCCGCGACATCCTGATGCGCATCCTCAACGACACCGAGGAGCACATCGACTTCCTCGAGGCCCAGTTCAAACTGATCGAACAGCTGGGCGAGCAGAACTATCTCCAGTCCGCCATGACCGAGATCGCCCCGGACAAGAGCGCGACGGGGAACTAGACCCCCGCCCTTCCACCGACGCCCCCGCCTTGCCCAGCCGGGCGGCTTCCTCTAGGGATCGCGACCGAATTCGCGCGCCCTCCTGGCTGCGCCCCAGCCCCGGCGATCCCCCATGGCAAAAATCAACGGCAACAACATCAAGCCCGGCATGGTCCTTGAGCACAACAAGGGCCTGTGGGTCGTCACCAAGGCCAGCCACGTCAAGCCCGGCAAGGGCGGTGCCTTCGCCAACATCGAGGCCAAGAACCTCGAGACCGGCAACAAGCTGAGCGAACGCTTCCGCTCGGAAGACAAGGTCGAGCGCGTGACCCTGGAGCAGAAGGAGTTCTCCTATCTGTACGAGCAGGGCGACGCCCTGGTGTTCATGGATGACGCCACCTACGAACAGACCGAGCTGCAGAAGGACTGGGTCGGCGAGGACCGCGTCGCCTACCTCCAGGACGGCATGAAGGTCGTCATCGAAATGCACGAGGACCGTCCGATCGGCCTGTCCCTGCCCGATCAGGTGACGCTGGAAGTCGTCGAGACCGAGCCGACCGTGAAGGGCCAGACAGCCTCGTCCTCCTACAAGCCCGCCATCGCCAACAACGGCGTCCGCATCATGATCCCGCCTTACATGGGCGTGGGCGAGCGGATCGTCGTCGACACCACGACGGGCGAATACGTCCGGCGCGCCGAGTAGCCGCTACGCGGGTGGTTGGTGATTGGTGGTTGGTGGTTGGCTTCGTCCTCGACGGCACCTGACCTGCAATCACCAATCACCAATCACCAACCACTCGGCCCCATCCGGGGCCGTTGAACTTCTCCGCCTATCCGGGCCCCAGCGCCTTTTCAGGATAGTCGGACCAGGAGATCCCCATGGCCCTCGCCTCTGCCCTCGTTTCCGTCATGATCGACGCGGTCCGCAAGACCGCCCGCCCGATGCTGCGCGACTTCGGCGAGGTCGCCCAGCTGCAGGTGTCGCGCAAGGGTCCGGGCGACTTCGTCACCGCCGCCGACATCAAGGCCGAGGACACCCTCTTCGAACTGCTGATGAAGGCCCGCCCCGGCTACGGCTTCCTGGGCGAGGAGCGCGGCCTGATCGAGGGGACGGACAAGTCCCACATGTGGATCGTCGACCCGATCGACGGCACCACCAACTTCATGCACGCCATGCCGCATTTCGCGATCACGGTGGGCCTGCAGCGCACCGCGCCGGACGGCAGCTCCGAGATCGTGGCGGGCGTGACCTACAACCCCGTGATGAACGAGCTGTTCTGGGCCGAAAAGGGCAAGGGCTGCTATCTGAACGACACCCGGATCAGGGTCGCCGCGCGCCGTGACCTGTCCGAAAGCCTGATCGCCACAGGCCTGCCCTTCATCGGCAAGACCGGCCACGCCCAGGCCATCAAGGACCTCCACGCCATCGGCCAGCGCGTCGCCGGCATACGCCGTCTGGGCTCGGCGGCGCTGGACTTCGCCTGGGTTGCGGCGGGGCGCTACGACGCCTTCTATGAACGTAACCTCCAGCCCTGGGACGTGGCGGCGGGGATCCTGTTCGTCACCGAGGCCGGCGGCATCGTCACCACCATCGACGGCGAGGGCCGCCCCGAGACGGGTGCCCAGATCCTGGCCACGAACTCGGACCTGCATCCGCAGCTGCTGAAGGTGTTGCGGGGGTAATCGCCTTCTCCCGCTTGCGGGGGAAGACAGGAGCCCCCCTCACCCGATCAGGCTTCTCGCTGCCGCCCGGGCCTCGTCCGTCACCACCGCGCCTGACAGCATCCGCGCGATCTCCTCGCGGCGGGCCTCGTCGTCCAGCGCGTCGACCGTGGTCGTCGTCACCCCGCCCGCGTCGGCCTTGCGGACCTTCCAGTGGGCGTGGCCGCGGGCGGCGACCTGGGGGCTGTGGGTCACGACCAGGACCTGGGCGCCCTTCGAAAGCCGCTCCAGCCGCGCGCCGACGGCCGAGGCCACGGCGCCGCCGACGCCCTGGTCGACCTCGTCGAAGATCATCACCGGCTGGCGCTGGTCCTCGCGCCCGGCCAGGGCCGCCTTCATGGCCAGGGCGAAGCGGGCCAGTTCGCCGCCGGATGCAATGGCGTCCAGCGGGCCGAAGGGGGTGCCGGCATTGGTGGCGATCTCGAACCGGACCGTCTCGACCCCCAGCGGACCGCGACGGCCGTCGGCGACCGGCTCGAAGCCGACGCGGAAACGGGCGCGTTCCAGCTTCAGCGGGGCCAGTTCCTCCATCACGGCGGCGGTCAGCCGGTCGGCGGCGGCCTCGCGGGCGGAGGTCAGGCGGCTGGCGGCGACGTCATAGGCCTCGCGCGCGGCGGAGGCGGCACGTTCGGCGGCGTTGATGGCCTCGGCCCCGTCCTCGATCAGTCGCAACTGTTCGCGGAACCGCAGGCGCAGGGCCGGCAGGCTGTCGACGGAGGCGTTCAGCTTGCGGGCGGCGGCGCGCAGGGCGAACAGCCGCTCCTCGGCCTTGTCGAGGCGGCCGGGCTCGAAGTCGAAGGCATTGGCGGCGGCATCGACACAGGCGATGGCCTCCTCCGCCTCGACCATGGTGCGGTCGATGGCCTCGGCGGCAGCGGCCAGTTTCTGCAGCAGGGGGTGTTCGGGGTCGGTGCCCGCCTGCCCCGCCCGCGTCCGCGCATGTTCGACGGCGCGCAGGGCGGCCGACAGCTTTTGCGACAGCTTGTCCCCGCCCAGGGAGGCGCGGGCGTCGGCGAGGTCGGCGACGGCCTTTTCCGCCGCGCCGAGGATGGCCCGTTCGCCGGCCAGTTCGGTCTCCTCGTCGGCGCGCGGGTCCAGATCGTCGAGGTCGGCGAGGTTCCGGGTCAGCTCCTCGGCCCGCGAGGCGGCGTCGGCGGCTGCGGCCTTGAGGTCGGCGACGGTGCGTTCGGCCGTCTTCAGCCGGTCGGCGGCGCGGGCGAGCCCGTCCAGCTGGGGCTGCAGGCCGCCGTAGTTGTCCAGCAGGGCGCGGTGGGTCTTCCAGTCCAGCAGGCCGACGGTCTCGTGCTGGCCGTGTACCTCGACCAGGGCCTGGCCGATCTCGCGCAGGGCGGTGACGCCCGCCGGCTGGTCATTGACGAAGGCGCGGCTGCGGCCGTCGGCGGCCAGGGTGCGGCGCAGGATCAGCTCCTCGCCGGGAACCACGTCAAAGCCCCGCTCGCTGATCAGGGCGATCAGGGCGGGATCGTCGGGGGCGGTGAAGACGGCGGTGGCAGAGGCCTGTTTCGCCCCCGCCCGGACCAGGCCGGCGTCCGCCCGCGCGCCCAGTGCCAGGCCGAGGGCGTCAAGGATGATCGACTTGCCCGCCCCGGTCTCGCCGGTCAGCACCGTCAGGCCGCCGTGAACCTCAAGGTCGAGGGCGTCGACCAGCACAATGTCGCGGATGGACAGGGCGGTCAGCATGGACGGCGGCGATTCGGCATCGGCGTCAGTCTAGCAAACTGCTGACGATCAATCCGTGAAACCGGCGGCCTGTCGCAGGGCGCGGTTGATGCGGGATTGCCAGCCGTCTCCCCCGGCCCGGAAATAGTCCAGGATCTCTGCGTCCAGCCGGAGCGTGACCTGTTTCTTTGCAGACGGAGAGCGCGGCCGGCCCGGCGACCGTTTGAACTGCGCCAGCACATATTCCGGGAAAACGTCCCTGGCCGGACGCAGCCTGGCGGCGCGCTCGGCGGTCAGCTCGGGCGTGTCATCGTCGTCATCGACCAGATACTCAACCGGCGCCTCCGAGACGCCCTTGCCGTTTGGCATGCCGCTTCTCCCGTTCGTTCGCCTTCCGCAGGCTTATCGCGCGAGTCATGTCGTCCCGGACCACGAAGACCAGCACATAAAGCCTGCCGTCCAGATTACCGTAGGCTACCCACCGTCGTTCATCTTAGTCGAACCGGTCATCCGCTTCGACCAAGGAGTTCTCGAAAACGAAGTCTCGGGCGCGGCTCAA
>CANMXH010000172.1 GCA_947501315.1 Caulobacteraceae bacterium
AGTCCAGCACCCCGGTCAGCCCCTCACGGTGGTGCAGATAGCGCTTCGACAGCTGTTCGATGGCGACCGACATCGGCTCGCCCAGATGGAAATGGCGATAGAAGACCGCCATCATCCCGGCCCGGTCCGCGCCTGACTTGCAGTGGATCAGCACCGGATATTCGACGGTCCGGAACAGTTCGCGCGCCCGATGCACCCGGTCCCTCTGCGGCGGGTCACGCGAATCCAGCGGCGCATCGATCAGCGTCAGCCCCAGCCGCGCGCAGGCGTCCTTCTCCAGCGCATAATACGCCTCGTCCCGCGCCCCGCGCAGGTTGATCACCGTCCTGATCCCCTTTGACTTCCAGTAGGCCAGCTGCCGCGGCGACGGCTGATTGGTCCGCACCAGATCCGGCCCCAGCCAGTGGGCGTTCATGAACCACCGCCGCAGGAAGGCATGGTCCTTCCAGACATAGTCCCATTTCGCCTTGAACCGGCCGGCGGGAGTGGTGAGGTCGTAGCGGGGCATGGGGAGGTGGATAGACGGTGCCGGCCCGCTCGTCACCGGCGGAGTCGCCTTCGAACGTCCACCAGTGCTAGCGTTGCCCAATGCCGCCAGAGCCGAAGACGACTGAGGAGAAGTTGCGCGAACTTGACCGGAATATCGCCCGGCAGGAAACCGCCATCGCCCCACTCACGCCATCCATCAGTCCCGCGAGGCCGGAGCGGTCGGTGATCGGGCCCATGGAACGCCTCGGTCGGAAAATCCTCGCCGTCGCGATTACCATTTGGTTCGCACTGATGGCCGCGCTGATCATCCTCCAGCAGGGCATTGACGATCCAATGGGCCTGGCCGGAATCCTCGCCTTCGGTGCCTTCGTCTGCTTCCTGATCTATCACATGGCGCTGTTCCAGTGGGCTCTGGTGAAGGAGGTCGCCGGCTGGTTCGGGCGCGGCCGCAAGACGGATCAGGTTCAGCAGCGGGACGACTGAACGCCTCCCCGCTTGACTTCCCCCCCGTCCCGTCCGACCTCGGACCGATGACGTCGCCGATCACCGCCGCTGATGAGAAGGAGCCCCGAAAGGAACGCCTGCGTCCCCTGCTGGGCCGTATCTGGCGCGACTATCTCTCGCATCACCGGACGCCGCTGTTCGCCTCGATCGCCTGCGCCGCCGTGGTCGGGGTCATGGCGGCCACGGTGCTGCAGCTGCTGGAGCCGGCCATCGACGGCCTCTTCCTCGGCAAGGCGGTCACCGTCTGGGGCGTCATCACCGTCCCGCCGGGCAGCGCCCTGGTCTGGATCCCCCTGATCATCATCGGCGCGGGCCTGATCTGGACCGCCGCCGCCCTCGGTCAGGCCGCCCTCGTCAACCGGCTGGGCCATGGCATCGTCGGCGACATCCAGGTCCGGCTGTTCGGCGCCATGATCCGCGCCGACCTCGCCCGGCTGCGCAGCCAGCACTCGGGCGGCTTCGTCTCCTCGGTCCTGTTCGACGCCAATCTGGTGCGCGAGGCCTTCACCAACGGGGTGGTCAACTACACCCAGCACGCCCTGACCCTGGCAGCGGTGATCGCCTATATGGCCTGGACCGACTGGCGGCTGACCGCGATCGTCCTGCTGGGCGCGCCCCTGATTGCCCTGGTCCTGCGCCGCTTCGGCAAGCGGGTGCGCAAGGCCACCACCGGGGCCATGGTCGAGACCTCCAACCTGTCCACCGCCCTGATGGAGAACCTCGACGGCGTCCGCCTGATCAAGATCGAGAACCGCGAGGCGGCCGAACAGGACCGCGTCGGCGAGGTCGTGGCCCGCCGCCAGCGCCACGTCATCAAGAGCGCCGACAGCCGCGCCTTCGCCGGCCCCTTGTCCAATCTGGTGGCCATGATCGTGGTCGCCGCCGTCATGGCCTATGCCGGCTGGCGGGCCCAGGAAGACGAGATGAGCGTCGGGGCCTTCGCCGCCTTCATCGGCCTGCTGATGGCCGCCGGCCAGTCCCTGCGGCAGGTGACCAACCTCCAGACCGTCATGGCCGAGGGCCTGACCGCCGCCCGCCGCCTGTTCGCCGCCCTCGACATACAGCCCGAGATCCGCGAGACGCCCGACGCCGCGCCGCTCGACCCCGGCCCGACCACCGTCGGTTTCCACGGCGTCTCCTTCGCCTATGGCCCGGCTGCGGACGGTGCGGCCCCGACCCTGTCGGATGTCTCCCTGACCGTCGCCCCCGGCGAGACCGTCGCCCTCGTCGGCCCCTCGGGCGGCGGCAAGAGCACCCTGCTCAGCCTGCTGCCGCGCTTCTATGACGTCACCGCGGGCGCGGTGACCGTCAACGGCCGCGACATTCGCGAACTGAAGCTGCATGACCTGCGCTCAAGGATCGCCCTGGTGACCCAGGAGCCCTTCCTGTTCGACGACACCGTGGCCGCCAACATCGCCTACGGCCGCCCCGGTGCGTCCCGGGCCGAGATCGAGGCCGCCGCCGCCGCCGCCGCCGCGCATGACTTCATCTCCGCCCTGCCCGAGGGCTATGCGACCCGCGCCGGTGAGGCCGGCCTGCGCCTGTCCGGCGGCCAGCGCCAGCGTATCGCCATTGCCCGCGCCTTCCTCAAGGACGCCCCCATCCTGCTGCTCGACGAGGCCACCAGCGCCCTCGACACCGAGAGCGAGGCCCTGGTCCAGGCGGCGCTGGAGCGGCTGATGCAGGGCCGCGCCACCCTGATGATCGCCCACCGCCTGTCGACCGTCCGCAACGCCGACCGCATCCATGTGATCGAGGCCGGCCGCGTCGTGGAAACCGGCTCCCATGCCCAGCTGGTCAAGCTGGGCGGCCTCTATTCCCGCCTGGCGAAACAGCAGTCGCTGGACGGTGATCCTGTCACGGCGGTGATATGAGACCGCTCCGCAACCCCGTCATCCAGGGCGTCCTCGCCTGGACCCTGGCGCAATGGATGCGGTTCTGTTTCGCCACCATTCGCTGGACCTGGGTCAATCAGGCCGTGGCAGAGAAGGTCTGGGCCGATGGCGGCGGCGTGCTGGCGGTGTTCTGGCATTCGCGCATCGGCCTCAGCCCTGCCTGCTGGCCGCTGGACCGCGCCACCCCGGCCAAGGCCCTGATCTCGCTCAGCGCGGACGGCGAGTTCATCGCCAAGGCCGTCGCCCGTCAGGGTTTCCCCGCCGTCCGCGGCTCCTCCTCCAACAAGGACAAGGCCGACCGCGCCAAGGGCGGGTCCCAGGCCCTGCGCGACGGCCTGCGTCAGCTGCGGGACGGCGGCCTGGCCATCACCCCGGACGGCCCGCGCGGCCCGATGCGTGAAATGGCCGAAGGCCTGCCGCTGCTGGCCAAACTCTCGAAAGCGCCGGCGCTGTTCATCGGCATGTCGTGCAACCCGGCCATCCGCCTGAACAGCTGGGACAGGGCCGTCCTGCCCCTGCCCTTCGGCAAGGGGGCCATCGTCTGGGACGTCGCCCACTATCCCGAAGGCGCCGAACTGGCCGAGGTCGCCGGCGCCTGGACCGAACGCCTGACCGCCGTCGAGGCCGCCGCAGACGCCGTCACCGGCCTCGAGCGGATTTGACGTGAGCCCCGCCCTGATCGTCTACCGGCTTCTGACCCGGCTGCTGGAACCGCTGGCCCCCCGCCTGCTCGACGCCCGCGCCAGACAGGGCAAGGAAGACCCCGTCCGCGTCGACGAACGGCTGGGCCTGACCACCGTCGCCCGGCCCGCCGGTGATCTGGTCTGGCTGCACGGCGTCAGTGTCGGCGAGACCCTGTCGCTCCTGCCCGTGGTCGAACGGATTCGCCGCCAGCGGCCGGACCTGACCATCCTCGTCACCTCGGGCACCCTGACCTCGGCACAATTGCTGGCCCAACGCCTGCCGGCGGGCGTCATCCACCAGTTCGCGCCGGTCGATGCGCCGGGCGCGGTGGCCGCCTTCCTCGACCACTGGCAGCCGTCCCTCGCCGTCTTCGTCGAGAGCGAACTCTGGCCCAATCTGATCCTCGAGGCCCGGCGTCGCGGCGTGAAACTGGTCCTCGCCAGTGCGCGCATCACCGAAAAGACCGTCGAGGGCTGGCGGCGCTTCCCCGGCGCAGTCCGCCGGATCCTGTCCGCCTTCGACCGCATCCTGCCGCAGGACGAGACCTCGGCCGCCCGGCTGCACAGCCTCGGCGCCCGGATCGACGGCCATGTGAACCTCAAACTCTCCGGCGAGGCCCCGCCGCATGACGCCGCTGCCTTCACCCGCCTCAGCGCCGCCATCGGCGACCGGCCCGTGGTCGTGGCCGCCAGCACCCACGACGGCGAGGAGATCGCCATCGTCCGCGCCCTCGACAAACTGGCCGACCGCCTCTGCCTGATTCTCGTCCCGCGCCATCCCGCCCGCAGCGCCGACATCGCCACCGCCCTGACCCGCGACGGCTACCGCTTCGCCCGGCGTTCGCAGGGCCACGAACCGGATCGCGACACCGACCTCTATCTGGCCGACACCCTCGGCGAGATGGGCCTGTTCCTGCGCCTGGCCGATGTCGTGGTCATGGGCGGCTCCTTCTCCGCCGCGCTCGAAAAGCCCCCGGTCGGCGGCCACAATCCGCTGGAGCCCGCCCGGCTCGGCAAGCCCGCCGTCACCGGCCCCGACATGAGCAACTGGGCCGCTGTCACCGACGCCCTCGTCGAGGCGGGGGGGCTGACCATAGTCCCGGCCCCCCGGGACCTGCCCGCCGTCCTCGCCCCCCTGCTGGCCGACACCGACGCCGCCCGGACCATGGGCGAACGCGGCCGCCGCGCGGCCGCCGAGGCCGGCTCCGGTCTGGACCGTCTGTGGGAGACGCTGGCGCCCCTGCTCCCGGCCGTACCCCCGCGAGGCCGCCGATGAAGCTCAACACACCCCGCTGGTGGTACACCCGCGACGCCCGCCACGGC
>CANMXH010000173.1 GCA_947501315.1 Caulobacteraceae bacterium
AGCAAGGGCCGCCAGCCGGAGGGCGCGTGGAAAACGGCTGCGCGGGGCAGGTCTGCTTCGTCGAAACGGTAAAACTATCAAAGCACCGGGCGAGGCCCGGCCGCCCCGCGCCCTCCCCAACCCGCCGCGAAAGCAGGCGGCGAAGAGTCGTGGGTGAAGGGTGATTTGTGATTGGTGATTGCCGCATCGCTGCCGGCGGAAGGGCGGCGCTTACTGCTCTGCCGCACAGACCCCTGCCAACCACCAATCACCAATCACCATCCACCCTCTCCCACCACATGATCGTTGTTAACCCGCCCCGGCTTCGCTAACCCGGGACTCACCACAACCCGGAACCGCCATGCCCAGCCAGACCGACCGCTTCGAAGGCACTGCCGACTATATCGCCACCGACGATCTGAAGATCGCCGTCAATGCAGCGGTCGCGCTCGAACGCCCCCTGCTGATCAAGGGCGAACCCGGCACCGGCAAAACGGTGCTGGCCTATGAGATCGCGAAGGCGATGAATGCCCCGCTGATCACCTGGCACATCAAGTCGACGACCAAGGCCCACAACGGCCTGTATGAATACGATGCGGTCTCGCGCCTGCGCGACAGCCAGCTGGGCGAGGCCCGGGTCCACGACGTTCGCAACTATCTCAAACCCGGCAAGCTCTGGGAGGCCTTCACCGCCCCGAACCGCCCCGTCCTGCTGATCGACGAGATCGACAAGGCCGATATCGAGTTTCCCAACGACCTGCTGCAGGAACTCGACCGCATGGAATTCTATGTCCATGAGACGGACGAGACGATCCGCGCCGAGGTGCGACCCATCGTCATCATCACCTCGAACAATGAAAAGGAGCTGCCGGACGCCTTCCTGCGCCGCTGCTTCTTCCACTACATCCGCTTCCCCGACGACCAGACGATGAAGTCCATCGTCGATGTCCATTTCCCCGGCATCAAACCCCGGCTGGTCTCCGAGGCGCTCAAGACCTTCTACGAGATCCGGGATACGCCGGGCCTGAAGAAGAAGCCCTCGACCTCGGAACTGCTGGACTGGCTCAAACTGCTGCTGGTCGACGACGTGGATCCCGAGACCCTGCGTGAGAAATCTCCCAACCGGTTGATCCCGCCCCTGCACGGCGCCCTGCTGAAGAATGAGCAGGACGTCCATCTGTTCGAACGGCTGGCCTTCCTGCATCGCCGCGAAGGTTCGCGACCCGGATCCTGACCGCCCGAACACATAAAGGAACAGGTTTCGTCACCCGCCTTACCGCGATTTCACTGGCAAATGGATCCGGTGGGCGCAGGATGAAACACTGTCAGGACTACACATCGATGCTCCTCCGCACCTTGCTGATCCCGACCCTCTGCGCCGCGGCCACGCTCGCCGCCTGCGATGACGCCGTGCGCATTTCCTCGACCCGCAGCGCGGTCACTGAAGCCAGCGGCGTGCTGAAGGTCGTCAAGACGCTGCAATGCCCCCAGACGATCGGCGCCCTGACCCGCAAGGGCTCGGCCTCCGCCGGGGGCACCGTCTGCTCCTATGTCGGCCCAAGGGGCGCCGAGGTCAGTCTGCATCTCGTGCCGCTGGACGGCGACACGCCCTCTGACGCGCTAAAGACGTTCGAACAGCAGCTGTCCAGCGACATGCCCCGTGCCATGGCCACGATCGGCGCGGCTGCCGTGGAGGCTGACGCCACCGGGGCCCCGGCCGATACCACAGGGCCTGCCGAAGACTCCGGCGGGGTTGCGGCCGGGGCGGCGGCCGCCGGCGACCGGACCTCGGTCCGGGCTCCCGGGCTCGCCATCGAGACGACCGGCGAGGACGCCTCGGTCCACCTGCCCGGCGTTCGCATCGACACCCGGGGCGACAAGGCCAGCGTCCGCATCGGCAGCTTCCACATCGACGCTGACGACAGCGAAGGCTCGGCCCGGGTCAGCGGGGCCGGCTCCAATGGCGACGACGTCGTCATCAACGCCCGGGATGACGCCACCGAAATCCGCGCCAGTGCCGGCGGCGAAGCCACCCGGACCAGCTGGATCCTGACAGACAACCGGTCCTCCGAATCCGGCTGGCGGGTGGTCGGCTATGAGGCCCGCGGCCCGGTCGGTGGGCCGCTGGTCGTCGCCACCGTCCGCTCCCGTGACGGCGATCGTGAGCGCGCCCTCGAGGACGCGAGGGCCCTGGTCACGCTCAACGCCGGCGAATAACCAACGCCCCCGCTTGATCACCGCGTCCTGATGCGTCACCAACCCTGCCCAATAGCGCAGGACATTTCCTTGGCCGTTACGCCCCCCCGATCCTCTGCGAAAGAGCCCCGCGCCTGGCAGCGTATGCTGTCCGGCCGCCGCCTCGACCTGCTGGACCCCTCGCCCTTCGACATCGAGATCGAGGACATCGCCCACGGCCTTGCCAGGGTCGCCCGCTGGAACGGCCAGACCGTCGGCGAACACGCCTTCTCGGTCGCCCAGCACTCCTGCGTCGTCGAGGAGATCGCCGCCCACATCAAGCCGGGCCTCGAACCGAAATGGCGCCTCGCCGCCCTGCTCCACGACGCCTCCGAATACGTCATCGGCGACATGATCTCGCCCTTCAAGGCGGCCCTGGGCGTCAACTACAAGGCCTTCGAGGCCCGTCTGGAAGGGGCCATCCACGTTCGCTTCGGCCTGCCGCCGAAGAACCCCGCCGAGATCAAGACCCTCATCAAGAAGGCCGACCGGGCCTGCGCCTTCTTCGAGGCCACCCAGCTGGCCGGCTTCAACAGGACGGAATCCCTGACGCTGTTCGGGACCCCGCCCCGCGGCTACGAGCTTGTCATCGACCCCCTGCCCGCCTCCGTGGCCCAGCAGCGCTACCTCGAACGCTACCGCATACTGGCCAGGGCCGTCGGCCTGATTCCCGCCGCCGACGCCCGGTCGATGGAGTAGCCGGTGAGCGCGTCGGCTGAACAGGGCGTGCGTATCGGCCTCTCGGCGGTGGTCATCACCCTGCGTGACCGCAAGGCCTGTGTCCTGACCACAGCCGCAGACGACGGCGGTGTCGCCCTGCCGTTCGGCCCCTTCGACCCGGCCCGCGACCGTACCTTCGAACTGGCGCTGCGAAATTTCGTTACCGCCCAGACCGGTTTTCGCCTTGGCTTTGTCGAACAGCTCTACACCTTCGGCGATCTGGGCCGGGCCAGCCCCCGGGCCACCCCGGGGCCCGAACGCCAACGGGAGGTGTCGGTCGGCTACCTCGCCCTGACCGCCGACTCCGCCGACACCCCACTGGCCGAGGCGCGCTGGACTCCGGTTCTGGACATCTTCCCCTGGGAAGATCGTCGGGCAGCCGATCCCCCCTGCCTCGCGCCGCTCCTGTCGGACCTGACCGCCTGGGCGGCCCGGGACCCACGCCGTCAGGCCCGGATCGAGACACTCTTCGCCACCACCCCGGCGCATCGCTGGAGCGAGGGTCGGGTGCTGGACCGCTATGAGCTGCTCTACGAAGCCGGTCTTGTCGCCGAGGCCGCGCGCGATCAGGACCAGCCGCCGCTGCGCACCACCCCGGGCCGTGCCATGGTCTCAGACCACCGCCGCATCGTCGCCACAGGCCTCGGCCGGTTGCGCAGCAAGCTGAAATACCGACCGGTCCTGTTCGATCTGATGCCGGCGGACTTTACCCTTTCCGAACTCCAGACCGCCGCGGAGGTGATCACCGGCCTTTCGCTGCACAAGCAGAATTTCCGCCGCGGCGTCGAGCGAACAGGTCTGGTCAAGCCCACCGGCCGCCTGTCAGCCGCCACCGGCGGCCGCCCCGCAGAACTGTTCCGCGTCATCGACGGCGACCTGAGCACCGGCGAGGCCCTTGGCCTGCCCCTCCCGTCGCAGCGCTGAGCGATTTCTCAACAGCCCGCTTGCGGCGCAGCCCATCGCCCATTAGAGAGGCCGCTCGCTCGACCAAGCGTCCTACGGCCCCGCGGAGAGGTGGCAGAGTGGTCGAATGTACCGCACTCGAAATGCGGCGTGCCTTTGCGGGCACCGTGGGTTCGAATCCCACCCTCTCCGCCATTCGCTGCACCGATCAAGGACAGGCGGCTCAGGTTCGGGACGTCGGACCAGTCAAGATCGCTCGCCACCCGCGCCCGACATTCGGCGATGAATCCGCATGACAATCCGTCATCGCGGGTGCCGTTAAGTACAGACGATTTTTCGTTTATTTACCAGTTTACCCTCCAATAGGCTGCGTCAGCCACCTGAAGGGTTCCGGGTTTCATAAATGTGCCCCGGTCTTCGGGTCTCGGCGCGGACGCATCTTGATATCCACATCGGCAATTTCCAGGTCCATGTAACCTCTGGAATCGCCGGTTAGCTCGAACAAAAACGACAGGGTCACGACGACATGCAGCGTCTGCGGTCAAAACGAGAGCCGAACTGATGTTTGGAATGATTCACAGATCTGCCCGGGCCATGGTGCTGGAGCAGTTCGGGCCGGCGGCCTGGGATCAGATCCTCGCCTCCGCCAGGCTGGATGATGGAGACTTTGTCAGCGCCCAGTCATATCCGGACGAGGTAACCTTCAGGCTCATTAAGACGGCGGCGGCCACGGCTGGCCTTACGGTCGATCAGACGCTGCAGGCTTTCGGTCACCACTGGGTCAAGGCAAGCAATACTGGCGTCTACGCCAATGTCATGGCGATCCTCGGCGGGTCTCTTGTGGACGCCCTGACAAATCTCGACAGGATGCACGCCAGCATCCAGATCGCGATGCCGGACGCCCAGCTCCCGCAGTTCGTTATCGTGTCCCGGGACGAGCGAGCCATCAAGCTCGCCTATTACTCC
>CANMXH010000174.1 GCA_947501315.1 Caulobacteraceae bacterium
GTGCGGGTGTCCTCGACCTGTTTGACCTGGCGCGCGGCCGTCCAGGCCAGGGCGGGGTTTGACGGGATGGAGACCAGATAAGGCCGGGCCAGAGCCTGCACCTCAGCGGTGTCGATCACACGCGACAGGCTGGCCGGACCGGTGTGGGGTGTGGGCATGACCATCCCGTCCATGATCCAGCCGACGCCGACGGGGGCGTCCGCGGCATGTTCAGCATGGGCGAAGGGGCTCGCGGCGGCCGGGGCCTTGGGCCGGCCCAGGCCATTTGCCTTGACCGTGGCCATATATTGATCGCCCCAGAAGGCCGACCAGGGCATGCCGGTGACGACGAGGAAGGCGATGACGGCACCGGCGTAGAGGCCGGTCACCGCATGGACGTCGCGCCAGAACGGGCGGCGTTTCGGATCCGAGGGATGGATCGAGACCACGCCCACGCCGCGCCCGCGCGGCCACCACAGGAACAGGCCGGTGGCGACCAGGATGATGGCCCAGCCGGCGACGATCTCGACGACATAGTTGGCCCAGCGGCCCAGCAGGATCAGGCTGTGCAGCTGTTTGACCGTCTCCATCACCCCGCCGAAGCCGGTGGAGCCGATCAGCCGGGCGTCATACGGATCGACGAAGGCGGTGCGCTTGCCGCCGTCGGGCAGGTTGACGGTCAGGCGGATGGCCTCGTCCGGCCGGGCCGGGACCAGCACATTGGCGACCTTGCCCCCCAGGCCGGTCTCGGCCGCCGCAACCCAGAGGTCCGGCGCGGCGGACCCGGCGCGGGGTTCGACGCGGGACAGGTCGCGATAGACGGCCCCGTCGATCTCGTCGGTGAACAGATAGAGGGCACCGGTCAGCGCCATCAGCATCAGGAAGGGCAGGACCAGCAGGCCGGCGTAGAAATGCCAGCGCCAGACGGCGCGGAAGGCACCGGAGAGGGGGGCCGCGGGCGACGAGCCGGGTGGCGCGCCGCGAGCGGCGGAAGCCTTGGGAGACATGATTTGAATTCCTGAACAGTGGAAGGCGCGCGCCGGCGATGTGTCGGCGCGCGGGTGGTTCGTCCGGTTCAGGCGGTCGGGGGGGCCGTGGAGGGGGGCGGCAGGCCGGCGAGGCGGAGGCCTCCGCGCCAGGGGGCGGCGCGCGGCAGGTCGGGCTGGACCGCGACGATCCGCGGCGGGGCCAGGGGCCGGATCACGGGCGGCGGCGGAAGGGTGGTCAGGGCGGACAGCACACAGTCGGCGCAGTCCAGACTGTCCATCGAGGTCGGCTCTGACGAACCGTCCTTGTCGAAGACGACCATGATCCGGTCGCCCGAGCACAGAATGACCGGCTCACCGGTGGCCGCCGAGGCCGCGACCGCGGTCGGCAGCAGGGTGCCGAACACGATGGCGAAGGTCGCGGCCAGGAAGGCCAGCGAACGCATCAGGGACCAGTGCTCGACAGGAGACGGTTTCACAGCCCCGCCTTTAGGCTGCGCGGCGGGAACTGCAAGTCTGTTGCGGGGAATGCGGCACCCTGTCCCACGCGCCGGGCGGGGGTTTAGTTGAAGCGTCGCCGCTGGTCGGCGCTGCGCAGGGTCGAGCGGATGAAGTCGGCGGGGGGATCGGTTTCGGCGAGCACGGCTTCCTTGATGGCGCGGGGCTCGCCGAACAGATGGCCCTGGCCCATGGCGACGTCGAGCTCGAGGATGTCGACGATCTGGCGCTCGCTCTCGCATTTCTCGGCGATCAGCTCGATGCCGTAGCGGCGGGTCAGGCCGGCGAAGTCGGCGGCGGAGATATCACGCAGGCTGGGCAGGGCCGAGGCCCCGTCGAGGTCCAGCAGCTGTTCGATCAGCAGGTCGGCCGCGACCTTCATGAATTTGACGTCGGACCGCTGCAGGTCGGCGAAGTCGAGGTCGAGGGTCTGGACCTTGTCGATCGAGAAGCGGAAGCCGAGGTCGGCCAGCTTGGCCATGTTGCGGGCCTCGACCGCGCCGCGGGCGTCGAAGGTGGCCTGGCCCAGTTCGAAGATCAGGGCCTGGTTGAGGTCGCGGTTCTCGCTGAGGAAGTTGAGGAACTGGGGGAAGAAGGTCTCGTCGCCGAGGGACGACAGGGCGACGTTGCAGAAGACCCCGACCTTGCGGTCCTGCCGGGCCAGTCGGCGCACGATCTGGGCGCATCGGAACAGCAGCAGATTGTCGATCGCCGGCACCAGGCCCTCGCCCTCGGCGGCCGACAGATATTCGGCCGGCATCATCACCCGGTCGTCGGCGGCGCGCAGGCGGGTGAAGCTCTCGTAGAAGATGGTCCGGCGCTGGGGCAGGGAGACGACCGGCTGAAGGTAGAGGTCGACCCGGTTCTCGGCGAGGGCCTCGTGGATGGTGGCCAGCAGGACGTTGGCCTGTTCGCGGTGGCGGGCCTCGTAGGGATTGGTCGGCGCCGGCTGCGCGGCCCGCTGCTCGAGGGTGTCGCTCATCTGCTGGATCAGGGTCTCCAGCATGCGGACCTCGCCCGACAGCGTCTCATTCGAGGTCACGGCACCGGACTCTATGACCTGGGACAGGTCGGCCAGGGCCACTTGCGTCGACTCGAGGGCGTCGGCGAGCAGGCGGTGGGCCGCACGGACCTGTTCGATCTCCTTGCGCAGGGCAACCGCGTCGGCGCGACTGCTGATACCGACATGCATCGCAACCATCAGGCCGAGGGTGCCGATGGCCCCCGCCGCACCCGCACCGGCGCCGAGGCCTGCGCGCCACACGAAGGCGCCGACCGTGAGGGCCAGAAAAAGGTAGCCGAAGAACAGAAAGGCTTGTGTCAGTAAGCGCATTGGAAACGGATGGTCCGTGTTCCCGGATGGAATCGGTCGATTATCAGGGTATCAGAGCAGATATCCTAGGGTCCGTGCACGGATTCCCCCTGCTTCTTCGAGGTTAACGATGGAATTGTTCGATCTGACCGGCAAGGTCGCCGTCATCACGGGTTCCTCGAGGGGGATCGGCAAGGCGATTGCCGAGCGGATGGCCGAGCACGGCGCGCGGGTGGTGATCAGTTCGCGCAAGGCCGGGCCGTGTGATGAGGTGGCTTCGGCGATCAATGCGAAACACGGCGAGGGCCGGGCGATCGCCATTCCGGCCAACATCGCCTCGAAGGACGACCTGCAGCGGCTGGTCGATGAGACCAATGCCGCCTTCGGCAAGATCGACATCCTGGTCTGCAATGCGGCGACCAATCCCTATGCCGGGCCGATGGCGGGGATCAATGACGAGCAGTTCGGCAAGATCCTGCAGAACAATGTGGTGTCCAACCACTGGCTGATCCAGATGGTCGCGCCGCAGATGCTGGAGCGCAAGGACGGGGCCGTGATCATCGTCTCGTCGATCGGTGGCCTGCGCGGCAACGCCCTGATCGGCGCCTACAATATCTCCAAGGCGGCGGACATGCAGCTGGCGCGCAATCTGGCGGTCGAATGGGGGCCGTCCAATGTGCGGGTCAACTGTATCGCGCCGGGCCTCGTGCAGACCGACTTCGCCAAATACCTGTGGGAGAATCCCGAGCTGCTGAAACAGGTCACGGACCCGGCCCCGCTGAGGCGGATCGGCCAGCCGGACGAGATCGCCGGGGCGGCCGTCTATCTGGCGGCACCGGCCTCGGCCTATATGACCGGCCAGACCCTGGTGGTGGACGGCGGGATCACCATTGCGTGGTAAGGCCGTCAGCTTTCGACAGGACCTGATCTGGCGGCTGGAAGGCGTGGCCTTCGCCGGCTTTATCGGCTTCATGCGTCTGCTCGGGGTTGGGCGGGCCTCGGCGCTGGGCGGCTGGCTGCTGCGGACCCTGGGGCCGAAGACGGGGACCCAGCGGATCGTGATGCGGAACCTGCGCATCGCCTTCCCCGACATGCCGGCTGCCGAGCGCGGGCAACTGGCGCTGGACCAGTGGGAACAGACCGGCCGGGCCTTTGCCGAGACGGCGGTGATGGACCGTCTGGTCAAACAGGGGCGGATCGAGGTGGTCGGGCTGGAGCGGCTGCACGCCATTCGCGACAGCGGCCGGCCGGTGGTGTTCGTGAGCGGGCATTTCGCCAATGTGGAGACCATGGCGGCGACCATCTGCGGCTCGGGCCTGCCTTGCCAGATCACCTATCGCGCGGCCAACAACCCCTATGTCGATGCCCAGATCAAGGCGGCCCGGGCACGCTACGGGGTGAGATTGTTTGCGCCCAAGGGCGGGGACGGTGCGCGGGAGCTGCTGGCCGGGATGGCGCGCGGTGAGTCCGTGGCCCTGATGAACGACCAGAAATTCTCCGAAGGCCCCGAGGTGACCTTCTTTGGCCAGCCGGTGAACGCCGCGCCGGGGCCGAGCCGGCTGGCGATACGGTTCGATACGGTGCTGCAGCCGATGTCGGTGGTGCGGCTGCCCGGTGTGCGGTTCCGGCTGACGTTCCATGCGCCGATCGCACTGCACCAGACGGCCGACCGGCAGGCCGATATCGCTCGCGGTGTGCAGGCGATCACCCGTTTCATCGAGGACCGGGTCCGGGAGAGTCCGGCCGACTGGTTCTGGGTCCACAAAAGGTGGCCCGACCGGGTCTATGCCGCGTCCGAATCGTCCGGGGTGCCTTCGTCGGCGTCTTCGTCGGTCTGATCTTCGGGCTGAACGTCGTCTGACCGGCGCATCGGCCCGGTGTAGTTGACGGTGTTGGTGCGGCGGCGGTCCGGCCCGAAATAGCTGTCGTTTTTCACGAACGCGCGGGGACGCATGATCACGGCCTGGATCCGGTCAAGGATGGCCTTGGCGGTGATCGGCTTGACCACGAACTCCGTCA
>CANMXH010000175.1 GCA_947501315.1 Caulobacteraceae bacterium
CATGGCCCTGATCCGCACTGCCGAGGCGCTGGAGCGGTCGGGGGTGGCAGGGTGAGGGCGTGGACTTCCGGATGTCTGCTTTCGGCGATCAAGCCAGAGTCCGCTCCCGACGCAAAGCGGACGTCGGTGCTGCCATTCCAAGCCCCCAACGAGGGCAGGACGCGTCAAGCGGTCCTACTGGAGCCTCAGCCCGGAAAGTTCCCGAACGAAGGGAACCGCGAGGGCTGGTGAACGCCATCACGTCGGAAGGTCGGCGACATCACCCCCCGCCGTCGCCCTGTCCCCGAGCGATCGGTCGCGAGTCGCGCATGAACTGTTCCAGCAGCCGGACCGCAAAGCCCGCCGAGCCTGGTGCGCTCCAGTCGCCCGAGCCGCAACCGTCATCTTCTGGCTATGACCCAATGAGTCCTGAGCCTAATTATCGAAGTTCGTTCACCGGAAATTAGACGCGCGAGTGTTTTATGCTCTCCCTAATGGAGCAGTGAAATGTTCAAAGACGAGAAGGGTAACGTCAGCCTCATCGCCGCCTTGTCCCTCAGTGTGCTGGTGCCAGTAGTTGGCTTTGCTATCGATGCTCAACGGCAGATGTCGGTGCGACAGGACGTCGAGGCCTCTCTGGACGCCACGGTTCTGATGGCTGCCCGCGACCGAGCAAGCGAAAGCCAGGCCCGGACCTTCTTCGACGCGCAACTCAAGTGGCGTAGCAGCCCCACGGGTCTTGATCTGGACGTTTGGGTTCAAGATGGCGTCACTCATGGCAGGGTCTCCGGACATCTGCCGACTTTTTTTTCCGGCTTGATTGGGATCGATCAAGTTCCGGTGACTGCGGAGGCCGGCGCGATCGTCCGCCGAGGAGCATCGAATTGCGTGCTGGCGCTTGCTCCCGACAACTACGGGGTCTCCCTGAACTCCAATAGCGTGATCGAGGCGAACTGTGGGGTCCACTCCAACTCCAGGTCTTCGGAGTCGATCTTCGCCAACAGCCTATCGTTCCTGAGGGCGACATCGGTCAGTGCCTCGGGCGGCGCCCGGATCAACAGCGGATCGGCCATCACGCCGACCGCGGTCGTAAACGCGCCGGGTGTCGCCGACCCGTTGGCATCCCTGGCTCCGCCAAGGCAGGCAACAGGCTCGTGCCTGTTCACTGACCTCACGGTAAATTCGGGCGCGACCCGAACCCTCAGCCCGGGGGTTTATTGCAAGGGGATCACCGTAAACAGCGGCGCGGAGGTGAGGTTCAATCCCGGAATTTACGTCATCCGTGGGGGTGAGTTGCTGGTGAACTCGGACTCCAGAATCTCCGGCCAGTCAGTGATGTTTTATCTGATGGGCGACAAGGGCCGGACCAACTTCAACTCCTTCGCCCGGGTGGACCTCACGGCTCCGACAAGTGGGCCGTACCAGAGCATCCTGTTTTTTCAGGCCCGCGACAGGCGGGATGATCAGATGATCATCAACTCGGACGGAAACATCCGACTGGAGGGAGTTGTGTACAATCCGGCCAGTGAACTCATGTGGAATAGCGACTCTTCAGGTACCGGCGCCAAGAAGATCGTTATTTCCTACCGGATCAGTGGGAACTCCGACTCGACGATGAAGATCAACAACCCCGCGGGGTCGTCGATCGACTATTTTCATCCCTTGTTGAGATCCATGTTCAATTCGGGCCAGTCCGGCAGCGGCGCACGATTGGTGTACTAACCGCCGATCAAAGCAACCGGTCTGAACGAGCGACGTTCTGACACCGGGCGACGCCTACAAAGGGGTGCCGCTGGTTCAACCTGATAACGTGCCTTGGCCGTCGCCGTTTCCCCGGCGGCGGCCCTTTCTTTTCCCGGCGTGACGACGTGCCCCCAATGTCCGCTCCCCACCCAAAGCAGACCTCCCGACCGTCCGCTTTCCGGCGGGCATCCAGCCTTCGCCGGCCCCCCGCCAAAGCCCCTCCCGACGCGTGCGGGAATGCGCTACGACGCTCCTCATGAAACGCATCCTCATCGCCGCCGCCGTGCTGTCGCTCGCGGTCATTCCCGCATCGGTCTCTGCCTGGGGCAATACCGGGCACCGGCTGATCGGCATGGCGGCTGTGCGCGGCCTGCCGGAGGAGCTGCCGGCTTTCCTGCGGACGCCGGCTGCGGCGACCGAGGTCGGGGAACTGTCGCGCGAGCCGGACCGGACCAAGGGGGGCGGGCAGCCGCATGATCGGGAGCGCGACACGGCCCATTTCGTCGACATGCTGGACGATGGCCGCATCATGGTCGCCGGGGGGCCGTCGATCGACGGCCTGCCGCGGCTGAAGTCGGAATATGACGCGGCCCTGATCGCGGCGGGCAGTGATGTCGATGATGCCGGTTATCTGCCCTATGCGATCATGGACGGCTATCAGCAGCTGGTGCGCGACTTTGCCACCTGGCGGGTGCTGTATGCCGCCGAGGGGCGCGAGCGTGATCCCGGCAAGCGCGCCTGGTACCGCGAGGACCGGGTCCGGCGCGAGGCCCTGATCCTGCGCGACATGGGCTATCTGGGCCACTATGTCGGCGACGGATCGCAGCCGCACCACACGACCATCCATTACAACGGCTGGAACCGGGACACGCCCAATCCGCAGGGGTTCACGACCTCGCGCCAGACGCACAGCAGCTTTGAAGGGGCCTTCACCAACCGGGTCGCGCGGCTGGATGCGGTCGAGGCGGCGATGGCGGCGCCGGCGCTGGAGGGGTTTGACCTGCGCGCCCGCGTGCCCGCCTATCTGAGGACGACCCTGGCCGAGGTGACGCCCTTCTATGTGCTGGAGAAGGCCGGGGGCTTCCGCGACAGCGACGCCCGCGGCGGGGCCTTTGCGACGGCGCGGCTGGCGGCCGGGGCCTCGGAGCTGCGCGACCTGTTCATCCTCGCCTGGCGGGACTCGGCCGATGACTCGATCGGCTGGCCGGCGGTCAAGGTCAATGAGGTGGAGGCCGGGACGGCCGATCCCTGGCTGGCCATGTATGGCGAGGACTGATTGGCCGAGCCTGCCGAAGCCCTGATGGCCCTGGCCTCGCGGCTGCGTGCGGCGGGGCGGGCGGATGAGGCGGCGCAGGCCTATCGCCGGCTGCTGGCGATCCGGCCCGACCTGCCGGACAGCTGGTTCAACCTGGCGCTGATGGAGCGGCAGTGCGGGCGGTTTGCGGCGGCGCTGGCGGCCTATGACGAGGCCGTGCGGCGCGGGGTCTCGGGGCCGGAGGAGGCCTGGCTGAACCGGGGCGTGATCCATGCCGATGACCTCGGGCGGCCCGATCTGGCGCTGCAGGATCTGGAGGCGGCGCTGGCGATCGCGCCGGACTGGCTGCCGGCCCTGCTGAACCTTGGAAACCTGCACGAGGACATGGGGCGGCGCGAGGCGGCGGCGCAGGTCTATGCGCAGGCGCTGGCCGTCGCGCCCGGGCATCCGGTGGCGATGGCGCGGGCGGCGGGGCTGGCGCGGCTGACGGGGCCGGACGATCCGGTGATCGCGGCGCTGAGGGCGGCGGTGAGCCGGCCGGGGCTGGATGTCGCCGACCGGGCGGAGCTGGGCTTTGCGCTGGGCCGGGCGCTGGATCAGGTCGGGGCGTATGACGAGGCCTTCGTGGCCTACGCCGCCGCCAATGCCGCCAGCCGGGCCATCGACCCCGAGGGTGCGCGCTATGACCGGGCGGGGCATGAGCGGTTCATCGACAGCCTGATCGCGGCCTTTCCGGCCCCGGCGGCGCCGGTTGCGGGGAGCGAGGCGGGCCCGGTCTTCATCTGCGGCCTGTTCCGGTCGGGCTCGACCCTCGTCGAACAGATCATGGCCGGGCACAGCCGGGTCACGGGCGGCGGGGAGCTGGGGCTGGTGCCCGGCCTCGCGCGGGCGGTCGCGGGCTATCCGCAGGCGCTGGCCGGGGCGGGGCCGGAGGTGTTCGAGCAGCTGAGGGGGCTGTACCTCGGCGGGCTGAAGACCGCGCGGCCACAGGCCGATGTGGTGACCGACAAACGGCCCGACAATTTCCTGCACATCGGCCTGATCAAGGCGATGTTCCCGAACGCCCGCATCGTGCACACGGTGCGCGAGCCGCGGGATGTGATCCTGTCCAACTGGTTCCTGCATCTGGACCGGTCGATGGGCCATGCGCTGGACCTCGGGGACCTGGCCCACTGGCACGGGCAGTATGTGCGGCTGATGCGGCACTGGAAGACGCTGTATCCGGACATCCTCGACCTCGACTATGACGCCCTGGTGGTCGAGCCGCGGCCGGCGATCGAGCGGCTGCTGGGTTATTGCGGGCTGGACTGGGAGGCGGCGGTGCTGGACTTCCACAAGGCCGCGGCGCCGGTGCGGACCGCCAGCGTCTGGCAGGTGCGTGAACCGCTGTACCGGCGCTCGTCCGGGCGGTGGCGGAACTATGAGCGGCATCTGGACGGGGTGCGGGCGGCGCTGGGCGATGAACATCTGCCGTGACCGGGTCCGTTTGACGGGGAAGCGGTTCATCACAACGGACACGACGGGGTCACAACGGACGCGACGGGACCGGCAAGGCGTCCGGATTCGATGACAGGGTCGTCCGTCACGGGATTGCGGCTTCGCCGCCTTGAATTGTTCCAGCGAGGGGTTCGGGTCCTTGATCCCCTCAGGACCCGTCGTGTCCGTCGTGACCCCGTTGTGCCCGTTGTGATGAAACAGCCGTGGCCGGGTCCGCCTTCCTCGACCCCTGCCGGGAGACGGGATATGTGCGGCTCATGACCGTCCCCACACCCCCCGTC
>CANMXH010000176.1 GCA_947501315.1 Caulobacteraceae bacterium
CCGTACCCGCGATGCAGAAGGCCCTGAAAAAGGCCGGCTGGACGGTCGATGACGTCGACCTGTGGGAAATCAACGAGGCCTTCGCCGTCGTCGCCATGATCGCCATGCGGGACCTCGGCATCGACCGGGCGAAGCTGAACGTCAACGGTGGCGCCACGGCCCTGGGCCACCCCATCGGGGCTTCCGGCGCGCGGGTCCTGACCACCCTGCTGGCGGCCCTTCAGGCCCGGGGCGGCAATAAGGGCGTGGCCAGCCTGTGCATCGGCGGCGGTGAGGCCGTGGCCGTGGCGGTCGAACTGGCCTGAGGCCAACCACGCGGGCGGCAGGGGGAAGGCGGGACTGCGCCGACCTGATCTTGCCCCTTGCCCCGCCGTCCGTGGCGACTAAGGTCCGCGCGGGTTTTCAGGTAACGGACGGTGTTTCGAATGCGGATCGGTATGTTGCTGGCGTCGGTCGCCGGTGTTTCCCTGCTGGCCACGGCCGCCCTGGCGCAGCAGAGCGTCGGCCCGGTCGACCAGACAAAGGGCACGTTCGAAGACAAATTCCGCCAGTTCGAGGGCGAGGACTGGCCGACACCGACGGACTACCGCAATGCCTCCGGTGCCCCCGGCCACCGCTACTGGCAGCAGCAGGTCGACTACGACATCGACGTCTCACTGGACGAGGCACGCCGCACCCTGACCGGCCGCGAGGCGGTGACCTACACCAACCATTCGCCCGACGCCCTCGGCTATCTGTGGCTGCTGCTGGACCAGCAGAACTATCGCCGCGACTCCCTGGCCGAGCGCAGCCGGACCTACACCGCCTCGGACACGGTCAGCGTCAATGAAGTTCTGCGCGTGCAGCGCATGCAGGACTGGGAGGGCGGCTTCAACGACCTGAAGGTGACCGGCCCGGACGGCCAGGCCCTTCCCTTCACCATCGTCGATTCCATGATGCGGATCGAACTGCCCCGGCCGCTCGCCACCGGCGAGAGCTTCGCCTTCACCATCGATTTCAGCCTGCCCCTGCCCGAGACCAATGTGGTCGGCGGACGCAGCGGCTATGAATGTTTCACCAAACCGGACCAGGACGGCAACTGCCTGTTCCTGGCCGCCCAGTGGTTCCCGCGTCTGGCCGTCTATTCGGACTATGAGGGCTGGCATAATGCCCAGTTCCTGGGCTCCGGCGAGTTCACCCTGGAGTTCGGCGATTATGAAGTCTCCATAACCGCGCCCGCCGACCACACGGTGGCCGCGACCGGTGAGCTCCGGAACACCGACATCCTCAGCCCCGAACAGCGGGCCCGGCTGGCCGAGGCCCGCACCGCCGACGCCCCCGTCTATATCGTGACGCCCGCAGAGGCCGCAGCCGCCGAGGCCCGCCCCGCCCGTTCGGGTACCCGCACCTGGAATTTCAGCGCCGACAACGTCCGCGACTTCGGCTGGGCCTCGAGCCGCAAATTCATCTGGGACGCCATGGGCGTCGACCAGGAGAGTGCCGAACACCCCGTCGTCATGGCCATGTCCTTCTATCCGAAGGAAGCCCGGCCGCTGTGGGACACCTATTCGACGCGGTCGATCGCCCACACCATAGACGTCTACAACCAGTTCGCCTTCACCTATCCCTATCCGACGGCACAGTCGGTCAATGGTCCGGTCGGCGGGATGGAATATCCGATGATCACCTTCAACGGGCCGCGCCCGGTGCGGAGCGACGACGGCCGCCTGACCTACACCGAACGCGCCAAGAACGGCCTGATCGGCGTGGTCATCCACGAGGTCGGCCACATCTATTTCCCGATGGTCGTCAACTCCGACGAGCGCCAGTGGACCTGGATGGACGAGGGGCTGAACAGCTTCCTGCAGTTCCAGGCCGAAAAGCTCTGGGACGCCGACTTCCCCGCCCGGGGCGAGCCGTCCAGCATCATCGAATACATGATCAGCCAGGACCAGGTGCCGATCATGACCCAGTCGGATTCCCTGCTGCAGTTCGGCAACAACGCCTATGCCAAGCCGGCGACGGCTCTGGTGATCCTGCGCGAGACCATTCTGGGCCGCGAACTGTTCGACCGGGCCTTCCGCGAATACGCCCAGCGCTGGGCCTTCAAACGCCCGACCCCGTATGACTTCTTCCGCACCATGGAAGAAAGCTCCGGCGTCGATCTCGACTGGTTCTGGCGCGGCTGGTTCTATTCCACCGACCACGTCGACATCTCGCTGGAAAGCGTCACCGCGGCGACGCTGGAATCGGCCGATCCCGAGGTACGCAATCGTGCCGCCCGCGAGCGGTTCGAACAGGAGCCGATCTCGCGCACCGTAGAGAACAACCGCGGCATCGAGACCGTGGTCGAGCGCGACCCGGCGACGCGGGATTTCTACAATGCGACCGACCGCTTCACGACCACGGCCCAGCAGCGCCGGGACGCCGAAAGCGCCGCCCGTCGGGCCGATGCAGACCGCCGCGCGGCGCAAGGGTTCGACGACAACATCTACCGCTTCACCTTCAGGAACGTCGGTGGCCTGGTCATGCCGGTGATCCTGAAGCTGACCTGGTCGGACGGCTCGGACGAGACGATCCGGATCCCGGCCGAGATCTGGCGCCGCAACAGCCAGCAGGTGATCTGGCAGCATGTGTCGTCGAAGACCCTGGTCTCGGCCGAGGTCGATCCCCTGCGCGAGACGGCGGACGCCAACCGCCCCAACAACCTGTTCCCGCGCCAGATCGACGAGCGGACCCTGCGCCTTTCACCCGCGCCACCGCCCGGCGAGAACCGGATGCGGGACTCGGACGTCGAAGTCAGCCCCGACTCGACCGCGACCCGGGTTCGGCCCCCGGCGGCGGCCCGGTGATGCGGCGGGCCGTGCTCGCTGCGGCGCTGGTCGCGGGCCTCGCCACGCCGGTGGCGGCCCATCGCGGCCATGCCGGACTGACGGTGGTCGAGATCGATCCGGCCTCCGGCATGGTCAGCGTGGTGCATCGCTTCGCCGCCCATGACGTCGAGCCGGCCCTGGTCTCCATCGCCCCCGGGGCCCAGCCCAGCCTCGACGACCCCCGCGCCGTGGCGGAGCTTGAAACCCATCTGCGCCAGCGGTTTCGGCTCGACATCGACGGAGCCGCCATCCCGGTGACCCATACGACCACAGATCTGGCGGGCGACAATGTCAGGGTCGACTTCGTCGGCGAGACGAGCGACCGCAGCATCGCGGCCGTGACCATCGATCTCGACTTCTTCCCGGGCGTCCATGACGACCAGGAGCAGCAGGTCAATGTGCGGATCAACGGTGTGACCCGCACCCTGATCTTCCGCCCCGGATCGGCGGCCCAGACCGTGACCTTCGCGGCAGCCGGCGCCTGAAGACTTCGGAAAAAAGCTGTGGCGACTGCGGTCTGTGCTGCAAGCTGATGGGCGTGACGGCCCTGAACAAGCCGGCCGCCAAATGGTGCCGGCATTTCAGCAAATCGGCGGGCTGCGCCATCTATGAACACCGTCCCGACGACTGCCGCGTCTTCAACTGTCTCTGGCTGCTGACCGGGGCTCTGGACGAAAGCTGGAAGCCGACCACAGCCGGCTTCGTTCTGCACAGCGAAATGGGCGGGGCGCGGCTGGTGGTCGAATGCGACCCCGCCCGGCCGCACGACTGGCGGCGCCCACACTATGAAGCGACATTGCGCCGCTGGGCTGCGGCTGCGGGCCAGGAGGTGCTGGTCTTCGCCGGCTGGCGCGGTGTGCGGCTGGGCGACCCGGACACGCCGGTTCGTCGGGTCTGACCCCTGTCTAGCGAACGTCGACCGACTGGGCGATCTGCTCGGCCAGGTCGCGGTCCGCCCCGTCCAGGCTCATGGTCCAGACGTGGATTTCACGCGGGGCCGCCGTCCGCTGGAACAGGTGCTCCACCGCATGACGCACCCCGTCCTCAGTCGCGAGGATGGAGGCACGGCCCGCCGCCTCGACCATCTGGCCGCTGTAGATCGGGAACTGTGAGGACGGGCCGGCATAGACCATCACGAATGACCGGGTACCGCGCCGGATCGTATAGATGCGGAAGTCCGGACCCGGGCGGCCGGTGACGATCTCGAACCCGGCAGGAAGCTCGGCCGTGAACGGCAGGGCCGCGCGGGCGGCGCTGTCCAGCACTGTGACGGCCGGGGCGGCAGGCGGCGGCGGGGTCGCCACGACCGCCTCCAGCGGAACCGTCGGCGCGGGCGAGGCGGCTGTCGGCGGAACAGCGCCCGGAACGACAGCCCCCCCGGGCGGCGTGACAGGAACCATCCGGGGCTGAGGCGATGGAGTGGTCGGGATCGGTGTCACACGCGGCGGCAGGGTTCCGGGTGGCGGCGTAAAGGACCCGGACGGCGGCAGCAGGGGAGTCGGCGCGACGGAGGGCGCGGGAGTCGTCGGTCGCGGGGCCGGAGTGACCGTTGCAGTCGGAGGCGGAGGTGCCACAGGCGGCGCGACCACGGGGGCGGTGGCCGGAGCCAGATACACCGCCGGGGCAGGCGGGCCGCTGTTCAGATCACGGGTCAGGGTGCTGACCGGAGAGACGGGAACCGCCGACGGAGCAGGCGTCTGGGCCGGAGACGTCTGGGCTGGCGACGTCTGGGCGGGCGCAGCTCCGGCGAGCAGCAGGGCGGCGGCGGCGGCGGGGACGAGGATGTTCATGGAGACGACCATCCCCCTTCAACCCGCCAACGGCAAGGCCCCGTTCAGGCGGCCGGAAGTTCGACC
>CANMXH010000177.1 GCA_947501315.1 Caulobacteraceae bacterium
CCCACGCGCGAAAGCGACGGCGAATCGGTGCCCAGCACATTGGCGTTGCGCGCCCAGGCGATGGCCGCGGCCTGGCCTCCGCGCGCGTCCAGCAACTCCGCCTCCGCTGCCAGCCCGCCCGTGGTGCCGGGCACCCGGACCGTGCCGGGGCCGGGGATGAAGGCATTGGCCACGGCCGCCACGGCCGATCCCGCGGGCGCGGTTGGGTCGATCCGAACGACAGCCGCCCGGACGCGGGCCGTCCCATGGGGAGATGCAGCGAGGGTGAACCGCTCGCTGATCTCGTAACAGACCTGCCGATCGACCTCGCGCAGCACCAGGGCGCGTTCCTCGGCCGTGAGCGCCTCGCCCGCCTGTCCGACCAGGACGGTCGGCTCGAGCCAGACCTGCTCGATCGCAGCGGCTGCCGCCTCGCCGCGGTGTTGCCGGACCGAGGCGCGCACGGTGTCCTCGCGGGTCTCGAGCCGGTCGTAGCCGGAGAGGAAGCCGCTGTTCGCGTCAGGCGCGGTCTGACAGGCGGCAAGGCCGCAAACAGCCAGAAGGCAGGTGGGCAGGAGGCGGGCGGGCAGAGGGATTTTTACGGTCATAGAAGCTCCTTGCTGTCAGCATACACGCCGTCAGCGGATCCGGATTGGCGCGCCACCACAAAATCGCCCGGCTGCGCCAGAAAGACCCAGCCCTCCGGTCCGGGCGCGGGCCTGCTTCTGCGCAAGCTCATCCGATAAGTCTTGTCGCGCCACGGTCAGAGGCGACCTTGTCAGCGGCTCTTTCCACCGGCTCCGGATGGTCACCATCCCCGGGGCGGCACGGCCCCACAAGGGCTATTCAAGACGTTGCAGCGGGGCTGTCGTCACAGCGCATTTCTCGCGCTAGGGTCTACCCAACAACAGGGGATTGCCCATGCGTTCCATCATCCGGGCCGGCGGCCTTTCCGTGCTGACGCTGGTCGTCGCAGTCCCCCTGCTGGCGGCCATGCCCGCTGCCGCGCAGCAGTCACCGGTGCCGTTCGACGCCCAGCGCGGCGTCTTCTCCTTCGCTACCGGCCTTGAAAGGGCCTTGCCTGCGGTGGTTCAGGTCACCACCCTCGGCCAGTCCGAGGGCCCCAGTTCGGGTGAGAATGAGCCGCGCCCGATCGCCAGCGGCTCGGGCGCCATCATCGACGCGCGCGAGGGCATCGTCGTCACCAACAACCATGTGGTTGAGGGCGGACGGAAATACACCGTCGACATGACCGACGGCCGCATCTTCGACGCCGTCCTGATCGGCACCGACAAGGCGACCGACCTGGCCGTGCTGAAGATCGAGGCGACCGGCCTGTCGCAGATCGACGTGGTCAATTCTGATTCCCTGCGCACCGGCGACCTGGCCTTTGCCGTCGGCTATCCGCTCGGTCTCGACCAGACCCTGACCATGGGTGTGATCTCGGGCCTCGGTCGCTCCGGCATGGGTGACCGGATCGAGGACTATATCCAGACCGATGCGGCGGTGAATTCCGGCAATTCCGGTGGTCCGCTGCTCGACAGCCGCGGGCGGCTGATCGGGATCAATACCTCCATCCTGTCGGGTGGCGGGGGCGGCAATGACGGTATCGCCTTCGCCGTGCCCAGCCGCATCCTGATGTATGTGGTCGCCCAGCTGCGCGAGACCGGCGAGGTCAGGCGCGGGACGACCGGGGCCATCTTCGGCTCCCTCAACGCAGAGCGCTCGCGTGACCTTGGTCTCGGCATCGTGCGCGGCGCAGTGATCGAGGACGTCGCGCCCGGCTCCTCGGCCGAGGCCGCCGGTCTGCAGCGCGGCGACATCGTGACCCGGATCCAGGGTCGCCCCGTCTCCAACGCCGGCACCGTCGCCGCCACAATCGGCATCGCCGAGCGCGGGACACGTCTCGAGGTGGTCTATCTGCGCGAAGGGCGTGAGGGTCGCACCACGCTGACGGTGGAGCCCCCTTCGGAACGTACGACCATCATCGGTACGGGTGTGGTCATGGCCCGGGGTGCATCCGTGCGACTCGCGTCGGAAGGGTTCCAGGTCTTTGCGGTCGAGGGTGGCTCGGCGGCGGCTGCCGAGGGGCTTCTGGCGGGTGACCTGATCCTGCTGATCGACGGCGCGTCGATCTCGGGGCTTGACCACCTGGCCTCCGCACTGGGCGTGGAGGGGCGCCGCATCCTGTCCATCACGCGAAGCGGCGAGCCGGTCGAGATCGTCCTGCCCTGAGCCCGCCGGCTCCCGCTCTCCCTGATGCCCGGGCAGCAAAACGCCCGCTCTGCCGGGAGGGGGAGGGTGGCTGAGCGGGCGTCTCTGCTTCGAGAAAGCATCGGCCCGTCGGAGCCCTTTGTGGAGTGATCCAGGAGGGGCTGGGGGGGCTGTTCAGGATCCGGAAACGCTCCGAACTCCAACAGGCCGATGGATCCCTTCTCCCTCCCCAAGGGGGCGGGCGATTGGCGGAAGCGAGGCGATTTCATGTTCGTGGCGAATTGTTCGGCTCGCGGCGTTCCGGACACAGCGTTCGACGACCCGCTGGCCTTGACCTTGGGCAAGGCGACTGGCGTTTTCCCGGCGGTGGCTTAACCTCGCCGGGATGAGCGACGCCGCTGATTTGCCGTCCGTTCCCGGTCCGGTCTTCTTCGACCGGCGCGAACTCGACCTGATCCTGAGGGTCTATGGCCGGATGGTGGCGGCGGCCGAGTGGCGCGACTACGCCATGGTCGGCCACCGGGAGTTCGCCGAGTTCGCCGTCTTCCGCCGCTCGGGGGACGCCCCCCTTTACCGGATTGAGAAACGTCCCGCCCTGCGGCTCAAGCAAGGCCAGTGGGCGGTCATCGGAGAGGGCGGTATCGTGCTCCGCCGGGGCCGGGAGCTGGCCCAGGTGCTGCGCGTCTTCGACAGCCGCAGATTCAGGATCGTGGAATAGAAAAGGCCCCGGCATTTCCGCCGGGGCCCCTCTGCGTTCTGATGTTGCAACCCCTATTCGCGGTTGCCACCCAGGAACATGAGCAGGAACTGGAACAGGTTCACGAAGTTGATGAACAGGCTCAAGGCTCCGAACCCTGTGGCCACGCCCATGGCGGCCTGGTCGCCGCCAAGCGAATAGTAGGTCATCTTGAGTCGCTGGGTATCGAAGGCGATCAGGCCCGAGAAGATCAGCACGCCGATGGCGCTGATGATCAGGGCCATCATGCTGGACTGCAGGAACATGTTGACCACCATGGCGATGACGAGGCCGATCACGCCCATGATCAGGAAGCTGCCAAGGCCGCTGAGGTCCTTCTTGGTCGTATAGCCGAACAGGCTCAGCCCCCCGAAGGCGGCGGCGGTCACGAAGAAGGTCGAGGCGATGGACTCGTTCGTATAGCGCAGGAACAGGATGCCCATCCCGGCGCCGATGGTGGCCACGACGGCCCAGTAGAGCAGGTTTACGCCGCCCGCCGTCGGGTTCTTCATGAAGAACATCGAGCCAAACAGCAGGACCAGCGGCGAGAACTGCACCACCATCCCCAGCATGGTCAGGCCGACACGACCGTCGGGGCCGGCGGCGAACAGCAGTTGCTGGACTGCCGGGACATTGCCCGTGACGTAGGCCAGGGCTCCGGCAACCACCAGGCCGAGGGCCAGTTTGTTGTAAACGCCCAGCATGAAGCTGCGCAGGCCCGCGTCCACCGACATGTCGGCCGAGGCGGGGATCGAATAGCCGTTTCTGAAATCGCTCATGGCGAGATCGGTCCTCCATTGGGCCGGGCGAACCCCGGCCTTTATTCAATTATCGGGCGGGTTCGATCCTTCCGCAAGGAAAACCGGACTTGGGAACCGTGTTCCGAGCCGCTACCAACGGTCGCATGATCCGGCTGTTCACCGCCCTGTCTGTCCCTGACGACGTCGCCGAGGCGCTCGCACGCCGCCAGACCGGCCTGCCCGGGGCCAGCTGGCGGACTGCCGACCAGCTCCACATCACCCTGGCCTTCTATGGCGAGATCGACGAGCGTCGCGCCGACGACCTGTCGATCGAGCTGGAGCGGGCGGCGACGGGCGGCCCGTTCGAGATCAGCCTGTCCGGCGTCGGTGCCTTTGGTGATGGTCATCGGACTCACGCCATCTGGGCCGGGGTCGAGGCCAACGACCGGCTGTCGGTTCTCGCCGGCCGATGCCGCAGCGCCGCCGAACGGGCCGTCATCACGATCGAGCGCCGGGACTATCGCCCCCATCTGACCCTGGCCTATCTCACCGCCGGGGCGGACCCTGCCCGGATCGGGGCCTGGATCGCTGACCACAATCTGCTGCAGTCCCCGCCGATCCGGGTGGACCGGTTCAGCCTGTATTCCAGCGTCCTGGGCCGGGGCGGCAGCCGTTATGACCTCGAGAGGGAGTACGTCCTGTGACCGGACCCGTGCTTGAAACCGAACGCCTGATCCTGCGCCCGATCGCCATGGAGGACTTCCCGCGCTGGGCGGAGATGATGGGTGACTCCGAGGCCGCGAGATTCCTTGGCGGTGTCCAGCCGGCCTCTGTGGCCTGGCGGGGGTTCATGACCATGGCCGGGGCCTGGAGCCTGACCGGCGTGTCAATGTTTTCGATCATCGGGCGCGAGACCGGCCTGTGGCTGGGCCGGGCCGGGCCCTGGAGCCCGCCCGGATGGCCGGGCACCGAGGTCGGCTGGGCCCTGCATCCGGACGCCCAGGGCAAGGGCTATGGCGTGGAG
>CANMXH010000178.1 GCA_947501315.1 Caulobacteraceae bacterium
AAGGCAAGGCCGAGGACGTGATCCGCGACCCGGAAGTGCGTCGGGTCTATCTGGGGGATATGTACGGCTGAGGCGGGAGGGCTTGCTCTTCCCTTGTCATCCCGGACGCCGCGAAGCGGCGATCCGGGACGAATGATCCTGCAGATTTCCTCCTCCCGGACGCTGCGTCAGCAGCGAGCCGGGAGACAGGCCAGGATCCAGCGCGGCACCCACCCGTCTCCCGGACAATCGCGATGCGATTTCCGGGAGGGACAACCCGGAAAGCCCGCCCCGTCCCGGCTCACCGCTTCGCGGTGTCCGGGATGACAAGTGTCACTCGCCCAAACTCAGCCGCGAGATCAGCACCGCGGCCCGCTGGGCCTGCCGCACCAGACTGTCCAGATCGACCCATTCCCCGTCCGCATGGGCATTGCCACCGGCCATGCCGAGGCCGCCCAGGGTGTCGACATCCCCGGCCACGAAGCCGCTGTCGGCGGCGCCGCGGCGGGCGGGGTCGTATTCGGCCATTTCGGGCAGGCCGAGGTCGCGGTTGACCGCGTTCAGCCTGGCCAGCAGGGCGCGGTTGCCCTCGCTCGGGGCCATGGGCGGATAGCCGCCCTCGCCAAAGACCAGTTCGGCGTCGGTGCGGGGCAGGTTTTCGGCGACGATGGCCTGCATCCGGGCCCGGACGCGTTCGTCCTGTTCGCGGGTCAGGGTGCGCAGGTCGCCGCGGGCGATGGCGGTCGAGGCCACGATATTGGTCTTGCCAGAGGCGGTGACATTGAAGCCTTCGGTGTCGATGGCGGCCGGCGTGCCCCCGGCGACGACCCCGACATTGTAGGTCAGGTTGGGCTCGGGAAGCTCGCGGCGGAAACCGTCGAGGATGCGGGCCAGCTCATAGATGGCCCCATAGCCGAGCGCCTCGTTGAACACCCCGCTGGAGTGTCCTGTGCGGCCCGTCGTGGTCAGGGTCCAGTTGGACGAACTGCGCCGGGCAATGGTGCCGAAATCCGCCTCGTCCTCGACCGCCAGATTCTCGAACTCCAGGGCGAAGGCGGCCGCGCGGCCGGCCTCGATCAGGTCTCGGCGGGCGATCGCCAGCGGCGCGCCGATCCGCTCCTCGTCCCCGGTCAGGAACACGGTGACACTGGCGTCCTTCAGCGTGCCCGCCGCCTGCATGGCGCGCAGGGCGGCGATGATGACCACCACCCCGCCCTTGTCGTCGCCGACGCCGGGCCCGGTTGCGCGCATCGCCGTGCGCTCGAACCGTTGGAAGGGGTTGTCGGCCTCGAAGACGGTATCGAGGTGGCCGATCAGCAGGACATTGCGGCCCGGGCCCTCATGGGTGGCGATCAGATGTCCGGCCCGGCCGGTCTCCGCCATGTCCACCCAGCGAACCGTAAAGCCCAGCGGCTCCAGCTCGGCCCGGACCATGTCGCCGACGATACGGACGCCCGGCAGATTCAGGGTGCCGCTGTTCTGGTTCACCATCCGCTCCAGCAGGGCGATGTGGCGGTCGTGCTCGGCGGCGACCGTCCGGACCATCGTCTGTTCGTTGGGCGTCGACTGGGCCATGGCGGCACCGGGCAGGGTGAGAAGCAGCAGGACGGCAAGGAAAAGGCGCATCGGGGCTCTCGCTCGGGACGGACGGTCGGGACAGGGGAGCAAAGCGCGCGTGCGACGTCCAGCGGTTTAGAACGCCGTTAACCGGTCAGGCCACAAGGTGGCTGCAGCAAGTTTCGGGCCACGCGGTGCGTCGGCCTTGGGAGCAGGGGAAAAAGAACGGTGCTCGGACAGAGGCTGGACATCAGGCAGGGCCAGGGACTGGTCATCACGCCCCAGCTGCAGCAGGCGATCAAGCTTCTGCAACTGTCCAGCCAGGAGCTGGACGCCTTCATTGAGGCCGAGCTGGAGCGCAATCCGCTGCTGCAGCGCGAGGACGCCGAGCCCGGCGGCGAGATCGACGCGCCGGCCCCTACGGAAAGCCATGACGCCGCCGAGATGAGTTTCGACGACGGTCGGGTGACGGACGCCGACCGTACGCTCGATGCCCGCTCCGACGATGTCTACGGCGATGCCAGCCCCGGCGAGCGGACCTCCGACCGGATGGAGGACGTCGGCGTCGGCGAGGCCCAGGTCGGGCTCAATGACTGGTCCCGCGCCGGGTCCGGCGGGGGCCTGCCGGACGGCGAGGGCCGGGAGCAGCCCGACAGCCGTGAGATGACCCTGTGGGAGCATCTGCAGGCCCAGGCTTCACAGGCAGGCTTTTCGTCCTCCGACCACGCCATCGCCCTGACCCTGATCGATTCCGTCGACGAGGGCGGCTATCTGCGCGGCGAACTGGCCGAGATTGCCGACCGTCTGGGCGTTCCGCTGGAACGGATCGAGGCGGTCCTGACCATTTGCCATGGTTTCGAGCCGACGGGCGTCATGGCCCGGTCGGTGCCGGAATGCCTGAAGCTGCAGCTGATCGAGCGCAACCGGTTTGATCCGGCGATGGACTGCCTGCTGGCCAACCTTGACCTGCTGGCCAAACGGGATCTGACGGCGCTTCGCAAGGCCTGCGGTGTCGACGCCGAGGATATGGCCGAGATGATCGCCGAGCTGAAGGCCCTGACACCCCGGCCCGGTGCCGGCTTCGGCGGCGAGCCGGCCCAGACGGTCATCCCCGATGTGCATGTCCGGTCCGATCCCGCCGGCGGCTGGAAGGTCGAGCTGAACACGGACACCCTGCCGCGCCTGATCATGGACAAACGCTATCATGGCGTGGTCGCCGCCGGTTCGCGCTCGGACGTGGAGAAGACCTTTGTCGCCGATTGCGCCGCCCAGGCGAGCTGGCTGGTCAAGTCGCTGGACCAGCGGGCCAAGACCATCCTCAAGGTGTCGTCGGAAATCGTGCGCCAGCAGGACGCCTTCCTGGCCTTCGGCGTCGAATTCCTGCGCCCGCTGAATCTCAAGACCGTGGCCGACGCCATCAGCATGCATGAATCGACCGTCAGCCGGGTGACCTCGAACAAATACGTCTCGACACCGCGCGGGGTGTTCGAGCTGAAATTCTTCTTCACCGCGGCGATCCAGTCCTCCGATGGTGGCGCAACCCATTCGGCCGAGGCCGTGCGGCACCGGATCAAGGCGATGATCGACAGCGAGGCCCGTGACGGCGACGTCCTCAGCGACGACCGGATCGTGGAGATCCTCAAGGAGACGGGCATCGACATCGCCCGCCGCACCGTGGCGAAATACCGCGAGGCCTTGCGGATACCGTCCTCGGTCGAACGCAAGCGGATGCTGAAAACGGGATAGGCGTCCGGCCTCTCCATCCCCCGAAGTGGGGAGGGTGGTCGCGAAGCGACCGGGTGGGGAAGGCCAGTCCTGCACCGGCGGCACCCGGCTTCGCATTTCCCCACCCTGTCGTCACTGCGCGCCGACATCCCTCCCCACTTCGGGGGAGGGAGAAGCGACCTCTGCCAACCCTCACCACATTTCGGTGATCACCGTTGACACCCGTCGGGAACAGTCGCGTTCTACTCCCATGCAAATCCAGGTCAGTGGCAAGCAAGTGGATGTCGGCGACGCGTTAGGCTCGCGCATCTCCCGGGAACTCGAAGACGGGATCGGCAAATATTTCGAACGCGGGGCGCAGGACGCCGAGGTTGTGGTGTCCAAGGACGGCCACGGCTTCAAGGTGGACTGCTGGGTTCGCCTCGCCTCGGGAGAGGCCATCGTCACCAGCGGCCTTGGCGGTGACGCCCACGCTGCCTTCTCTGATTCGCTCGAGAAGCTCGAGAAGCGGGTCCGTCGCTACAAGCGCCGGCTCAAGAACCATCACGCCGGTCCGCGCGGCCTGTCGCCGGAGAAGACCGAGAACGCCGCGCGCGACGTGGCCCGCAGCATGGTCCTGCGCAGTCCGGATGCGGTTGAGGACGACGCCTTCGGTGACGCGGGCGCTCCGGACGAGCCACCACCGGTCGGCATGGTCATCGCCGAGACCGTGGCCGAAATTCGCACCATCACCGTCGGCCGGGCGGTTCTTGAGCTCGACATGACCGGCTATCCGGTCGTGCTGTTCCGCAATGCAGCCCATGGCGGCATATCGGTGGTCTATCGTCGGCCGGACGGCAATGTGGGCTGGATTGATCCCGAACGAACGGTGAAGTCGATCAACGGACAAGGTTCGGTAAAGGCTGGCGCCGTATAGTCTTTCCCAATCGAGGCGGGTGGTCTACTGGGCTCCCGCCCATTCGGGACGGATGGGCTGAGTCGGGAACCCCTCATGGATATCGGTGAATTGCTGGCGGACGGCGGTGTCGTCCTGCGCAGCGGTGCCTCGTCAAAGCGTCAGGCCCTGCACACGGTGGCTGAAGCCGCCGCGCACACGCTTGGCTTGCCGGAAGGCCGGATCATGGAGGCCCTGCTGGAACGCGAGGCCCTGGGTTCGACCGGGCTTGGTTCCGGGGTCGCAGTTCCGCACGCCCGGCTTGAAGGTGTCTCGCGGGTGACGGCGGTGTTCGTCCGGCTGGATACGCCCGTCGCCTATGGGGCCGTCGACGACCGGCCCGTGGATCTGTTGTTCGCCCTGTTTGCCCCACCCTGCGACGGGGCAGAACACCTGCGCGCCCTCGCGGCTGTGTCCCGGGCGCTTCGTTCTCCCGAGATGCGAGAACAATTGCGTCAGGCCCGAACCGTCGATGCGATCCGCGCCCTGTTCGTCAGG
>CANMXH010000179.1 GCA_947501315.1 Caulobacteraceae bacterium
AACGGCCATTCGGCCATGGGCCTGTTCGCCTTCTTCGTCGGCATCCTCGCCGCCGGCCTGACCGCCTACTACTCATGGCGTCTGGTGTTCATGACCTTCCACAACAAGCCGGTCTGGAAGGACGCGCATCACGACGATCATGCGCATGACGACCAGGTCCAAGCGGACCACGCCACGCATGCCGACGACCATGCCCATGGCGACCATGCCCATGACGATCACGCCCACCACGGTCCGCTGAAGCCGCATGAGAGCCCGCCGGTGATGCTGGTGCCGCTGCTGCTTCTGGCGGTCGGGGCGATCGCTGCGGGCTTCGTCTTCGCCCCCTGGTTCATCGGCGATTACGAGCATGATTTCTGGCGCGGGGCGATCTTCGTGTCCGAGGCCAACCACGTCCTGCACGACAGCCACTACGTTCCCGTCTGGGTGAAATGGTCGCCGCTGATCCTGACCCTGATCGGCAGTTTCGCCGCCTTCTGGCTCTATGTGATGAAGGAAGGCATGGCGCGGCGGATGGCCGACCGGGGCGGCATCGTGCACGGCTTCCTCTACAACAAATGGTATTTCGACGAGCTGTACGACGTCGTGTTCGTGAAGGGCGCGCGGGCGGTCGGTGACCTGTTCTGGAAAGTCGGCGACGTGAAGATCATCGACGGCGGCGGGCCCAACGGCATGGCCTGGCTGTCACGGAAACTCGCGGGCGGCCTGAGCCGCTTCCAGTCCGGCTATGTCTATTTCTACGCCTTTGTGATGCTGCTCGGCCTCGCCGGCTTCCTCGCCTTTGCCATCTATACGTGGGGAGCCTGATCTTGCCCCAGATCCCCTATATCCTGAGCGTCGTGACCTTCCTGCCGCTGGTCGGCGCGGGGTTGATCCTGCTGGCGCGCCTGTTCAACAAGGCGGGTGCAGACGGCGCGGCGCGCTGGATCGCCCTGCTGACGACACTCGTGACCCTGGCCGTCTCGGTCGTGCTCGTCGCGAATTTCGATCCGTCCAGCGCCGCCTATCAGTTTGTCGAGCGATACGTCTGGTTCGTTGGTGCCCAGTACCACATGGGCGTGGACGGGATTTCGATCCTGTTCGTGCTGCTGACGGCCTTCCTCATGCCGATCTGCATTCTGGCCAGCTGGACCACGATCAAGGACCGGGTCGTCGACTACATGATCGCCTTCCTGGTGCTGGAGACCCTGGTCATCGGGGTGTTCACCTCGCTGGACCTGTTCCTGTTCTACATGTTCTTCGAAGGCACCCTGGTGCCGATGTTCATCATCATAGGCGTGTGGGGCGGGGCGAACCGGATCTATGCCTCGTACAAATTCTTCCTCTACACCCTGCTGGGGTCGGTGCTGATGCTGCTGGCCATGCTGTGGATGGCGGCCGAGACCGGCACCACCAGCATTCCGGCGCTCAAGGCATACGCCTTCAGTCCGACGGTGCAGCCGCTGCTCTGGCTGGCCTTCTTCGCCTCCTTCGCGGTCAAGATGCCGATGTGGCCGGTGCACACCTGGCTACCCGACGCCCACGTCCAGGCTCCTACCGCCGGGTCGGTCATTCTGGCCGGCATCCTGTTGAAGCTCGGCGGCTACGGCTTCCTGCTGTTCAACCTGCCCATGTTCCCGCAAGCGTCGCAGACTTTCGCGCCACTGGTGTTCGCCCTCTCGGCCATCGCCATCGTGTACACCTCGCTGGTCGCCTTCCGGCAGACGGACATGAAGAAGCTGATCGCCTATTCATCGGTCGCGCACATGGGTTTCGTGACCATGGGCATCTTCGCCGGCAATGATCAGGGCGTGCAGGGTGCCGTGTTCCAGATGCTGAGCCACGGTCTGATCTCGGGCGCGCTCTTCCTCTGCGTCGGCGTGGTCTATGACCGGATGCACACCCGCGAGATTGCCCTGTATGGCGGCCTGACCGCGCGCATGCCCTGGTTCGCGGCCATTTTCATGCTTTTCACCATGGCCAATGTCGGCCTGCCGGGGACCTCGGGATTTATCGGGGAGATCCTGACCATGGTCGGCATCTATGAGGTATCGACCTGGACGGCCCTGTTCGCCGCCTCGGGCGTGATCTTCTCGGCCGTCTATGCGCTCACGCTCTATCGCAACGTCATGTTCGGCGAGATCACCAACCCGGCGATGAAGGCGATCACCGATGTCGACAAGCGCGAACTGCTGATCTTCGCCCCGCTGATCATCGGCACCCTGTGGCTGGGCTTCCAGCCCGGTCTGGTGCTGGATTATACCGCCGCCTCGGTCGAGGCCCTGACGACCACCTATCGCGCCGCGATCGGCGGGTGAGACGATGATGCCAGATCTTGATTTCGCCCTGCGCCTGTCCGCTCCCGAGAGCACGCTCGCGGTCGGCGGACTCGTGCTGCTGATGCTCGGTGCCTTCCTGGGCGAGAAAAGTGCGCGTCTGATTTCCATCCTGTCGGTGGCCGTGCTGGTCTCCGCTACCGCCGTGACCGTCACCGGCCCGCTGGGTATGGCCTTCAACGGTGCCTATGTGGCCGACCCTCTGGCCGTCTACGGCAAGGCCCTGATCTTTCTGTCCAGCGCCGTAGCCATTGTGCTTGGCGACGGCTGGATGCGTCGCGCGAAGATCGCCAGGTTCGAATACCCCGTCCTGATCGTACTGGCCTCGGCGGGCATGGGGATGATGGCCTCGTCGGGTGACCTGATCTCGCTCTACGTCGGCATCGAACTGCACTCGCTGGCCCTCTATGTGCTCGCGGCCTACCATCGCGACGACCTGAAGGCGTCCGAGGCGGGTCTGAAGTATTTCGTCCTCGGGGCCCTTTCGTCCGGCCTGCTGCTGTACGGCGCGAGCCTGATCTACGGCTTCACCGGGTCGATGCGCTTCGATGAGATTGCCGCCTATGCCGCCGCCAACGAGTCCACTGGCCTGATCTTCGGCCTCGTGTTCCTGATCTGCGGCCTGGCCTTCAAGGTCTCCGCCGCGCCGTTCCACATGTGGACGCCGGACGTCTATGAGGGTGCACCGACGCCGGTCGTGGCCCTGTTCGCCACGGCACCCAAGGTGGCGGCCATGGTGCTGATTGCGCGGACGCTGGAAGGTGCGTTCGGCGGCTCTCACGACCAGTGGGCCCAGGTGCTGATCCTGATCTCGCTGATCTCTTTCGCCGTTGGCGCGTTCGGGGGTCTGGTCCAGAAGGATCTGCAGCGGCTGCTGGCCTATTCGTCGATCGCCAACATCGGCTACGCCCTTCTGGGTATTGCGGCCGGGACCACGGCGGGCGTCCAGGCCATGCTGGTGTTCATGACCCTGTATGTGATCGACCAGTTCGGCTTTTTTGCAATCCTGCTGTCGCTGTCGCGCGGTGGGAAGCCGATCCGCAGGATCGCCGACCTGGCGGGACTTCGGAAGGACAAGCCGGTGACGGCCATTGCCCTCACGGTGCTGTCGCTGTCGGTGCTGGGGATGCCGCCGCTGGCCGGCTTCTGGGCCAAATTCTATGTCTTCGGAGCGGCCGCTGAAGCCGGCTACTGGATGGTCGGTGCCGCCGGTCTGGTCGCTTCGGTCGTGGCCGGCTTCTACTATCTGCGCATCATCAAACTGATGTGGTTCGATCCAACGCCCGAGGGCGTGGGGCCGATGGATGCGTCGCCGATCGAGGCCAGGACCATCGCCTGGGCTTCTGCCGCCTTCTCCTTCCCGCTGGTGATCGTCGCCATCGGCTGGATCGACCATTTCGCCGGCATCGCCGCGACCGGTTTCGGAGCCGGGTAGGGGCGGATGCCCGCCGCGCCGATCCTGCTGCTCGACCGCACCGACTCGACCAATGCGGAAGCCCGTCGACGCGCGGACGCGGGCGAGACCGGACCCTTGTGGATCGTCGCCCGTCGCCAGACCGACGGTCGTGGGCGGCGGGGGCGGTCTTGGGAAAGCCAGGACGGCAACCTGTTTGCCACCCTGATGCAGTTGACCCGAAAATCGCCCGCCGAGGCGGCCCAGGTCACATTCGTCGCTGCGCTGGCCATAGCGGATCTGCTGGACGCCTGGGCACCGGCATCGCTGGTGACGATCAAATGGCCCAATGATGTGATGCTGGCGGGGCAGAAGGCCTCGGGTGTGCTGGTCGAGTCCGGGGTGCATGAGAGCGGCGGCCTTTGGCTGGCGGTCGGGATCGGGATCAATCTGGTCAGTGCGCCGGAGGGCACCGAGCGGCCCGCGACGGCGCTGGCCCATCATCTGCGCGGCGACGCCGCCAGCCCGCCGTCGATCGAGGTGGCTGCGGCAAAGCTGGCGGAAGCGTTCAATGTCTGGATGACGCGCTGGGAGACGCTGGGTTTCCAGCCTATCCTTGACGCCTGGCGTGCACGGACGGCCGGGCTGGACGGGCCTGCGGTGGCGCGGTTGGGTCGCGAAACGATTGAGGGCCGGGCGGAGGGCGTAGGCCCCGACGGCGCGCTGCAATTGAGGCTGGCGGACGGGAGCCTGCGGCTGATCTCCGCCGGCGACGTCTTCTTCGGGGAGGCCGCATAATGCTTCTGGCAATAGAGCAGGGCAATACCAATACGCTGTTCGCAGTCCATGACGGCGGCGACTGGATCGCCCAGTGGCGCACCGCTACGGAGAGCAGCCGCACGGCTGACGAGTACGCCGTCTGGCTGAGCCAACTTCTGGCCATGCACGGGTTGGCGATCAGCCAGCTGGACGGA
>CANMXH010000180.1 GCA_947501315.1 Caulobacteraceae bacterium
CCGGCCGCAGGTGTCCAGGTCGTTTGCAGGCGAGCCTTGGGGTAGACGAAGGACTTGGTCAGGTCGCTGTCGCCGGACTGGGTGAGTTCCGAGACCTCGGCCCGAACGCCGCCTTCGATGGTCAGGGTCGGGTCGGGCCGCCAGGTCGCCTGGCCGAAAACCTCGCCGCGCAGCTCCTCAACCTTCACCGATGAGGACGGCAGGGGAACAGCAACGCCCCCCTCGGTATAGGCGCTGGCGCGATCCAGAAAGTTATAAGCGATCTCCCCACCCGTCTCCATCGCCCATCGATCGCCGGGCCGAAAGCGCAGGATGGCCCGGCCGATCGACTCGCCCGTGGTCGAATCAGACGTGAAATTGGAGTTGCCGCTGCTGTTGTTCGAATCGGCGGAATTGCTGCTGCTCGCGTAACGCTGAAGGCCGGTGAGCTCCAGCCCGGACCGCGGACCGAGATCGCGGCTCCAGTCGAGGCCGAATTCGCCTTCGAACTGGTCGTCCTGCTCAGTGTTGAAGCTGCTTGTGCCACTGCCGGACCGGATCACCTGGTCCTGCGAACCTGTGTCGACAGACCAGTCCAGAAGGCCGCTGGCGCGAAACAGGCCGCCGCCGATGCGGCGCTGGCCGGCCCCGGTTGCCCGCACGCCGCGATTGCGATCCGATGAAGCCAGTCCGGCATCCTGGATCAGGGTGCCGGTCGGTGAGAAGCGTCGGCGGAACCCTTCGCTGTCGCCCCAGCTGCGTTCCAGATAGCCGCTGACAGACCCCTCGATCTGGCTGTCGCCCTCGCGTCGCGCATATCGCACCGTCAGGCCCGGTGAGACGTGGCCATCGGCCAGTATATCGGCATTTGCCTCGAAGACCCGTTCGGTGGTCACGGTCCGAAGCAGGATGACATTTGCGACAACGGGCTGGCCCTGCATGTCGACACCCGGCGAACCCCCGCGGATCAGCTCGATCCGCGCCACACTCCCCGCCGAAATTCGCCCGAGGATTTCACCCAGGCCGTCACTCTTGGTCGAGGGCCTCGCCCCGTCGATCAGGACGTTACCGGCCGTCCCCGCCAGACCGCGCGTGTCGCTGTTGCCGCGATCGAGATTGAAGCCGGGCAGGCGCGCAATCATGTCCAGTGCCGTATCCGGACGGGCATCGGCAAAGAAGGCGGGTTCGAAGACGAGGACGCCCTGGCGGTCGAGATCCGCGACCGGTGCCGTCTCGATGGGCACAGTCTGACCCAGGGCGGGGACGGTCAACATCGCCCAGGCACCTGCGCCGGCCAGCCAGACTATCCTGTTCATCCGCCCATCCCTGACAGGCGCGGGGCACCCGGAAATCGCCGCCATACAGCGACAGGCGCGCAAGCGACAACAATTTCCGCACCGACCCGGTGCGGCGGAATGGCCGGTCGTCAGAATGTCTTGCGCAACCGGATCTGCCAGAAGGTGCGCGGATCCGTGGGGCGCAGTTCGGTGAAGGCGATGGGCCGGGCCGCCGACCGGTCGGCGAAGACGGTGCGCTCGACCTGGAAGTCATTCCAGACATTGACCTGGGCGCGGATCGCCAGGGTCGGCGTCGGCTTGTATTCGATGTTGGCCTCGAAAAAATCGCTGCCGGCGAAGCCCGAGACCTGGTCGGGGGCATAGTTGAACTGGCGCAGGCTCTCCAGGTAGGTCACCGCCCAGTTGATCTTCCAGGTCGTGATGTCCTGGGAGATGGTGAAGGCGGGCTGCGAAGGTCGGACACCCGAGATGGGTCGCTCCCGGCGCGAGGTCGGGTCGGTTACCGCAGTTTCGTTCCAGGTGTTCCGGAACTGGAACTGGCCGCCGGAAAAGCCTGTCCGGTCCAGCGGTACGATGATGTTGACGGCCAGCTGATCCAGCGTTCCGTCACCTATATTCCCGACCGCCGACAGGCCCATCGGCAGGGGCAGGCGGTCGATGACGCCGATGATTTCGTCGTGGCGGTAGCCGATGGACAGGATGCCATCGCCGAGGAACCGGCGCTCATAGGTCAGTTCGGAGATCCAGCGTTCCTCAGGCTCGAGGTTCACATTGCCCCCGAACACCTGCTCGTCTTCCAGGTCTGCCCCCGCTGCAAAGTCGCCGAAGTCCAGCTGGCCGATGTCGCGCTCGAAGCGGAACCGGACCTGATTCTGCGGACGCGGTGTCCAGGTCAGCTGCAGGCGCGGCTTGGCGAAATAGAAGCTCTTCTCCTGATCGGCATCGCCGGACTGGGTGATGGTCGAGGCCTCGAGCCGCAGTCCGCCTTCGACGTTCAGGTCCGGCCGCACGCGCCAGGTCGCCTTGCCGAACAGCTCTCCCCGCGTCTCCTCGACCATGATCTGGTCGGACGGCAGGGGAATGTTGACGCCGCCGTCGGTGAAGGCCTGGTCGACCTCCAGCATATTGTAGGCGATCTCGCCGCCGGCCTCCAGCGTGACCGAGGGCGACCGCTCCCAGCGCAGGAGTGAGCGCAGGATGGTCTCCGAGGCCTCTTCGATGGATTCGAAGCGCTGCTCGGAGCCGGCCACGCCGGCGATGGTGGTCCTGGCGGTTGAGGCCCCGTCCTCCTCGCTCCACTCCCGGATGAAGCGGGTCTCGGACGACAGGCCCGCGCCCATGGGACGGGTGAAGACCGCGCCGACCTCGCCGCTCGTACCCTCCTCGGCATAGCGATTGTCGCGCAGGATCGTCGGCCCGTCCTGAAGGCTGAACCAGCGGTAGTCGTTACGGCCGATCCGGGCGGTCAGGTCGATCTTGCCGCCCATGAAGGCATCGGCGAAATTGACCCGCGCGGCCTGACCCCCGCCGGTCTGGTCGTCGTAGTAGCCCTCGTCGCGGATCACGGCCCCGTTTGGGTCGCGGCGGATGACACGGCCCACGCCACTGGAATCGTTTATCGCGACGCCGTCGGCGAGGGTGAAGCCCCAGACCCGGTCGCCGTCGCGGCGCGTGAACTGGTACTGGCCGAAGCCGCGATCGGTGCCGCCCTCGAAGAAGGCCATATTGGCCGTCAGGATCTGTTCCGTGCTGGCCTGACTCCGGGTGATGACGTTCACGACAACGGCATAGCCCTGCATATCGATACCCGGAGCCCCGCCCCGGATCAGCTCGATGCGCTCGACCTGGGCGACCAGGGTCCGCGACAGGACCGACGAGCCGGTGTCGTTTTTGGAGGCGGGGCGCGATCCATTGATCAGGATGTTGCCGACCGCACCCTCGAAGCCGCGTGAGCCGTCGCCGTCCTGGACCGAGAAACCGGGCACGCGGCCGACCATGTCGAGGGCGGTGTTCGGTCGCTGGTCGGCGAAGAAGTCCGGGGTGAAGACCAGGACGCCCTGCTGCGAGGCATCCGCCGCCGGGGCCGTGGGCGTCGACGGGGGAGTCTGGGCGGCGGCCGTGCCCGCGGTCAGCAGGATGGCCGTCGTCGCCAGCAGGATGGTCTTGGTCATTGCGGGATTCCTCTCGTCGTATGACGAAGGCGTGCCGTCCCGTTGCCGCGCGCTCCAGTTACAAGACAGACAGGTGGATTAAATCGAGGACAGGCTTGGGGCGAACCGACGGCCGAGGTCAGGCGACCCCGGTTATTGCGAAAATTTAAGAAACCGCAGCTTTCGGTTTCCGCCCCAAGAAGCTACACGATGATCTTCTGGGCTCTGTATCGGAAAGATTACGCCGTTGTAATGAATCTGTTCTGAAGATGACGGGAAAATTTCAGGTGATGATCAGGCAAGGAATGTATTGACGTGAGATTGATTGCATCAGTTGTTGCCTTTTTATTCGTTTTGGCCTCGGGCCCGACCATTGCGGCGCCTGTTAGCGCGCAGACGCAGGAACCACAGGTTTCGGAACTGGACGAGATCGTGGTCCTCGCCCGGCGGTCCGGTGCCCCGATGTGGACGGTCACCCGGGGCGACAGCACCCTGATCCTCGTCGGAGCCATCACCGGCATTCCGCGCGACCTGGCCTGGCGTCCGGATGATCTGGAGGCGGCCGCGGCGCGCTCGAACCAGATCCTGTCCCCGCTGGAGGGGCGGGTCTCTGTCAGCGACATATTCCGGATCATATGGCGGGCCCGCACCATCGGCATGATGCCCGAGGGCCAGACCTCGGCCGACTATCTGACGCCGGACTATCAGGCGCGGCTGGAGTCGATCATGGCCGCTGAGCGCAATCAGGACTGGCGGACCGAAAGCCTGCTGCTTGTCGGCGTCCAGCTGATGCGGGACAAGGCCGGCTACCAGGCCGGCCGATCCGGAGACGACGTCATGGACGTCATCCGCCGGGCAGCCCGCCGCGCGCGGGTTCCGGTCCGGCCGGTCGGCACGGTCCGCGGCGACGAAGTGGTCGAAAGCCTGATCACCGCTCCCCAGACGGCCCATGTTCCCTGTCTCGAGGCGGCCATCGTGGCTGCGGAGCAGGGGCCTGACTCCGCGCGCATCCGGGCCGAGGACTGGCGCGCCCTGCGCGTCGCCGACGTGGTCGCCTCACCGATCGACCGGGCCCTGAACCAGTGCTGGCCCTGGGGCGACCCCGAGATCGCGCCGCAACTGCGCCAGCAGTGGGCGGCCGCGATCGAGACGGCCCTGGTCTCGCCGGGCGTGATCATGGGCGTTGCCCCGATTCGTCTGCTGGCCGAGGAGGGCGGCGTTCTGGACGGGCTGGAAGCACGGGGCTTCGA
>CANMXH010000181.1 GCA_947501315.1 Caulobacteraceae bacterium
CCGACCTCGTCGGTTTCGGCGGAGCGGATGGCGGCCCTGACGCGACTGGCGCAGCGCGCGCCGGGCGACCGCAAGCCGATGCTGGTCGTGACCACCGTCGGCGCGGCCATGCAGCGGACACCGCCACGCGAGATCACCAACGGGGCCGGTTTCCAGACCACGGTCGGACTTGACCTCGATACGGCGGCACTGGAGCGCTATTTCGCCGCCAACGGCTATATGCGGGCCTCGACCGTCTCGGAGAAGGGCGAGTTCGCGGTGCGCGGCGGCGTCATCGACGTCTATCCGCCGGGCTTCGAGGAGCCGGTGCGGCTGGACATGTTCGGCTCCGAGCTGGAGTCGATCCGCACCTTCGATCCGGCCACCCAGCGTTCGACCGGGCAGCGCCGCGAGGTGCATCTGGCGCCGGTGTCCGAGGCCCTGCTGGACCCCGACAGCATCTCGCGCTTTCGCACCGGCTATCTGGGCCTGTTCGGGGCGGCGGGCGACGATCCGCTTTACGCCGCGATCAGCGAGGGCGCGCGGCGGCAGGGCATGGAACACTGGCTGCCGCTGCTCTACGACCGGCTGGAGACCCTGTTCGACTATCTGCCGGACGATGCGCGGCTGTTCCTCGACAATCAGGTGGAGGCGGCGCGGGCCGAGCGCTGGAACCTCACCCGGGACGCATATGAGGCCCGGCGCGATGCGGCCATGGGCAAGGGCGGGGCAGCGTATCGGGCCCTGTCGCCGGAGCGGCTGTATCTGGGTGAAGGCGACTGGAACAACGCCCTGGCCGGCCGCCGGGTGCGGCGGCTGTCGCCCTTCCAAGGGCCCGGCGAGGATGCCGGTGGCCGTCTGGGACGGAACTTCTCCGCCGAGCGCGCGCGGGACAGCGTCAATCTGTTCGAGGCCGTGGCGCGCCATGCCGAGGCGTTGAAGGCGTCGGGCAAGCGGGTTCTGTTCGCCTCCTGGACCGAGGGGTCGTCCGAGCGACTGGCGGCCATGCTGTCGGACCACGGGCTGGAGCCTGTGGTGGCGGTGCGCAATTGGGCCGATGTCCAGGCGGCGCCGAAGGATCTCTATCTGCGCGGCGTCCTGCCGGTCGAGCACGGGTTCGAGACCGACACCATCGCCGTCATCTCCGAGACCGACATGCTGGGCGACCGGCTGGCGCGGCCGAAGAAGAAGCGGCGGGCGTCCAACTTCCTGGCCGAGGCCTCGGCCCTGACGACCGGCGATCTGGTGGTCCACCTGGATCATGGCATCGGACGCTATGAGGGGCTGAAGACGCTGGAGATCCAGCAGGCCCCGCACGACTGTCTGGAACTGCTCTACGCCGGCGACAGCAAACTGTATCTGCCGGTCGAGAACATCGACCTGCTGACCCGCTACGGCTCGGAGACCGACGGGGCGCAGCTGGACCGGCTGGGCGGCGCGGGCTGGCAGGCGCGCAAGGCCAAGGCCAAGGCCCGTCTGCGCGACATGGCCGAGGGGCTGATCGCGCTTGCGGCCAAGCGGTCGCTGCGGACCTCGGCCGCCATTGTGCCGCCGCAGGGGCTGTTCGACGAGTTCTGCGCCCGCTTCCCCTATGAGGAGACGGACGACCAGCTGAACGCCATCGGCGATGTGCTGGAGGACCTCGGCAAGGGCACGCCGATGGATCGACTGATCTGCGGCGACGTCGGCTTCGGCAAGACCGAGGTCGCTCTGCGGGCCGCCTTTGTCGTGGCCATGAGCGGGCAGCAGGTGGCCATCGTCTGTCCGACCACCCTGCTGGCGCGTCAGCATTTCAAGACCTTCAGCGAGCGGTTCGCCGGCTGGCCGGTCAAGGTGCGGCACCTGTCGCGGATGGTGACGGCCAGGGACGCCGCCGAGACGCGGGCAGGGCTGAAGGACGGCTCGTTCGAGATCGTCGTCGGCACCCATGCGGTGCTCAGTGATCAGGTCGGGTTCAAGGACCTTGGCCTTGTTATCGTTGATGAAGAGCAACATTTCGGGGTCAAGCACAAGGAGAAGCTCAAGGGCCTTCGCGCCGATGTGCATCTGCTGACCCTGACCGCGACGCCCATCCCGCGGACGCTACAGATGGCCCTGTCGGGCATCCGCGAGATGTCGATCATCGCTACCCCGCCGGTCGATCGGCTGGCGGTGCGGACCTATGTCACGCCCTGGGACCCGGTGCTGGTCCGCGAGGCCCTTCTGCGCGAGAAATATCGCGGGGGTCAGGCCTATTATGTCGTGCCGCGCCTTTCGGACCTGCCGGATATCGAACAGTTCCTTCGCGAGAAGGTGCCCGAGATCAAATTCGTGGTCGGCCACGGCCAGATGTCACCGACCCAGCTGGAAGACGTGATGAGCGCCTTCTACGACGGCAGCTACGACCTGCTGCTGTCGACCACGATTGTTGAGTCCGGACTCGATGTTCCGACGGCCAACACATTGATCGTGCACAAGGCTGACATGTTCGGCCTGGCCCAGCTGCACCAGATCCGCGGCCGCATCGGCCGGGCCAAGGCGCGGGCCTTCGCCTATCTGACGACGCCGCCGAACCGGCCCATGAGCCTGTCTTCCGAGCGCCGGCTGCAGGTGCTGCAGTCGCTGGACAACCTCGGGGCCGGCTTCCAGCTTGCCAGCCATGATCTGGACCAGCGCGGCGGCGGCAATCTGCTGGGCGACGAACAGTCCGGCCATATCCGCGAGGTCGGCGTCGAGCTTTACCAGCAGATGCTGGAAGATGCGGTGTCGGAGCTGCGTCTGTCGGGCGAGGGCGGCGGGGTGGTCGATCGTGGCTGGTCCCCGGCCATCAATGTCGGGGCGGCGGTGCTGATCCCGGAGAATTATGTCCCCGACCTGAACGTCCGTCTGAGCCTGTACCGACGTCTGTCGGATGCCGAGAATTCGGAGACGCGCGAGGCCCTGGCCGCCGAGCTGATCGACCGGTTCGGGCCGCTGCCGGACGAGGCCAAACAGCTGCTGCGCATCGTCGGCATCAAGGCCAACTGCAAGACGGCCTGTATCGAGCGGATTGATATCGGGCCCAAGGGGGCGGTGCTGACCCTGCGCAACAACACCTTCCCCAATCCGATGGGGCTGGTCGGGCTGATCCAGAAGAACCACGCCTTCTGGAAGATCCGTCCGGACCAGAAGATCGTGGTCAAGGGCGAGTGGGAGACGGCGGCCGAGCGACTGAAGGTGGCCGAGCGGATCACGGCCGATCTCGCGCGGGTAGCGACGGCCTGACGGCATCCCGGTCGCGGTTCCCCCGGGGAGCCCGTTACATCGACCTTGTGCGCTTGCCCCCGGTCGGCGCCGGGAGGCCGGGCAGCGTCATGACGGGCTGGTTGGCTGCCGGCGCATTGCCCGGGATCGTGGACCATTCGTCGCAGACTCCGGACCATGGCGGGCAGCGCCGCGAACGTGCATTATTCGCGCTTAACCCGGTGGCGAACGCCGACCTCCTCCGACGAACGGATGCATTGATGACCCCGATCAGAAGTCTGGCCCTTGTCTCCATCGTGCTGGCGACGCTTGCTGCATGCTCCGCCCCGGCGCCGACAGCCCCCGCGGCCGAGGTCCTTGACGCGAGCAGCAGCACCGTGCGGGTGCGCGGCACGGTCCAGTCTGTGACGGACGGTTCGATGACGGTTGAGACCTGGGACGGCCGGACGGTCGCCGTGCCGGTTGCAGCGACAACCCGATTTGTCTGGGTGGTGGCGTCCAGCCTTTCGACCCTCAAGGACGGCGATTTCGTCGGGACCGCGACGACGGGTCCGAAGACGGCGCTTCAGTCCCTGGAGCTGGTGATCTTTCCGGAATCGATGCGCGGCGCCGGCGAAGGCCACTATGATTGGGACGTCCCGGGCGTTGTTGCGTCACGCGGTGGCGGTTCGGTCGTGTCGAGCGCGATGACCAACGGCACGGTCCAGAGCCAGAGCGCCATGACCAACGGCACGGTCTCCGGCAATGAAGCCTCGTCCGGCGGCCGTATGCTGACCATCACCTATGCGGGCGGCTCGGCAAACGTCACGATCCCCGAAGGCACGCCGGTCGTGCGTTTCGAACCGACCGAAAGGGCTTCACTGGCGGTCGGTCAGAAGGTTTATGCCGTCATACCCAAGGGGACGACGTCTGCCGGCTTCCTGGCCATGGGCAAGGACGGCGTGATCCCGCCGATGTAACTGCAGGCCGCTTGGCCGACCTGCGGCCGGCTCTACAAAGCGAACTCCGGTTGAGAGCCCGTCATGCCCGTCACCCTCTACGGCATCCCCAACTGCGACACGGTCAAGAAGGCGCGCGTCTGGCTGGACCAGCACGGCGTGGCCTTCGACTTCCATGACTACAAGAAGTCGGGGATCGACCGGCCGCGGCTGGAGGCCTGGGTGTCCGAGCATGGTTGGGAGACGGTGCTGAACCGCGCGGGCACGACGTTCCGGGCGCTTCCGGACGCGGACAAGGCCGATCTGAACGCCGCCAAGGCCGTCGCCCTGATGCTGGCTCAGCCGTCGATGATCAAACGGCCGGTGCTGGACCTCGGTGACCGGACCCTGGTCGGGTTCAAGCCCGAGCTCTATGCGGCGCTGGTGGTCTAGCCGGAGACCTCGACCCCGGGCCGGTCGTGGCCGTCGGCGCGTTCGGTGACCCAGCGGCCCGACGCGTCGGCATATTCGATCAGGGTGTCCTCGTCCGGTA
>CANMXH010000182.1 GCA_947501315.1 Caulobacteraceae bacterium
AGCTCGGTCTGGTTATCGATGCGGCAGCGGACCGGGAAGCGGGCCATCTTGCCGTCCGACGGGCGGAACAGCTCGACCCACAGGTCCTGACGCGGCTTCAGCTTGCCGATGTTGACGTCGGACAGGCCGCGGATGGTGACGATCTCTTCCCCGGTCAGGCCCAGACGGGCCCAGCCCTCGCTCTTGAACTGCAGCGGCACCACGCCCATCCCGACCAGGTTGGAGCGGTGGATACGCTCATAGCTCTCGGCGAGCACGGCGCGGACGCCCAGCAGGCGGGTGCCCTTGGCGGCCCAGTCACGCGACGAGCCGGTGCCGTATTCCTTGCCCGCGATCACGACCAGCGGCCGGCCCTCGGACTGGTAGCGCATGGCCGCGTCATAGATGGACATGGTGTCCTGCGACGGGAAATGCCTGGTCACCCCGCCCTCGATGTCCGGCGTGATCCGGTTGCGGATGCGGATGTTGGCAAAGGTGCCGCGCATCATGACTTCGTGGTGGCCGCGGCGGGCGCCGTAGCTGTTGAAGTCCAGCGCATCGACGCCGCGGTTGGTCAGCCAGGCCCCGGCGGGCGAGGTCTTCTTGATCGAACCGGCCGGGCTGATGTGATCGGTGGTGATGCTGTCGCCGAAGATGGCCAGGACGCGGGCCTCGACGATGTCGGTGACCGGGGTCGGCTCCATCGACAGCCCCTCGAAATACGGAGGGTTGGCGACATAGGTCGAGCTGTCGTCCCAGGCATAGGTCTGGCCGCCTTCGACCTTGATGCCCTGCCAGTGTTTGTCGCCCTTGAAGACATCGGCATAGCGTTTGGCGAACATCGCCGGGGTGACGCATTTCTTCTGGATGTCGGCGATCTCTTTCGAGGTCGGCCAGACGTCCTTCAGGAACACGTCCTTGCCCTTCTTGTCCTGGCCGATCGGATCCTTCGAGATGTCGATCCGCATCGAGCCGGCGATGGCATAGGCCACGACCAGCGGCGGCGAGGCCAGGTAGTTGGCCTGGACGTCGGGGTTCACCCGGCCCTCGAAATTCCGGTTGCCGGAGAGCACCGAGGTGGCGACCAGGCCATTGTCGTTGATGGCCTTCGAGATGCTGTCCGCCAGCGGGCCCGAGTTGCCGATACAGGTGGTGCAGCCGTAGCCGACCAGGTTGAAGCCCATGGCGTCGAGGTCGGCCTGCAGGCCGGCGGCGGTCAGGTAGTCGGTGACCACCTGCGAGCCTGGAGCCAGCGAGGTCTTGACCCAGGGCTTGACCGAAAGGCCCAGCTTCTTCGCCTTGCGCGCCACCAGACCGGCGGCGATCAGGACCGACGGGTTGGAGGTGTTGGTGCAGGAGGTGATGGCGGCGATGACGACATCGCCGTCGCCGAGATCGAATGTCTCACCCTCGACCTTGACGCGCGGAGCGTCGGTGGCGCGGCCGAAGACCTCGCCCAGGGCGGTTTCGAACGACGGGGCGGCCACGGTCAGTTCGACCTTGTCCTGCGGGCGTTTCGGACCGGCGATCGAGGGCACAACCGAGGCCATGTCCAGTTCCAGCACGTCCGAGAACACGGGGTCTTCGGAGGTCTCGTCGATCCACAGCCCTTGAGCCTTGGCATAGGCTTCCACGAGGGCGACGCGCGCCTTGTCGCGGCCGGTAGCGGTCAGATAGCCGATGGTCGCCGCCGAGACGGGGAAGAAGCCGCAGGTGGCGCCGTATTCCGGGGCCATGTTGGCGATGGTGGCCTGGTCCTCGATGGTCAGGCTGATGACGCCGGGGCCGAAGAACTCGACGAATTTCCCGACCACGCCCTTCTTGCGCAGCATCTGGGTGACCGTCAGCACCAGATCGGTGGCGGTCGCGCCTTCCGGCAGGGCACCGGTCAGGCGGAAGCCGACGACTTCCGGGATCAGCATGGGAATGGGCTGGCCCAGCATGGCGGCCTCGGCCTCGATGCCGCCGACGCCCCAGCCCAGCACGGCCAGGCCGTTGATCATGGTGGTGTGGCTGTCGGTGCCGACCACGGTGTCGGGATAGGCGACGGTCGCCTTGCCCTCGGCCACGGTCCAGACGGTCTGGGCCAGGTTCTCGAGGTTCACCTGATGGCAGATGCCCGTCCCGGGGGGCACGACGCGGAAATTGTTGAAGGCCGACGAACCCCAGCGCAGGAATTTGTAGCGCTCGATGTTGCGCTCATACTCGCGCTCGACGTTCTGGTTGAAGGCACCCGGCGTGCCGAAATGGTCGACCATGACCGAGTGGTCGATGACCAGATCGACCGGATTCAACGGGTTGATTTTTGTCGCATCGGCGCCGAGGGCCGACATGGCGTCGCGCATGGCGGCCAGGTCGACAACGGCGGGCACGCCGGTGAAGTCCTGCATCAGGACCCGGGCCGGGCGGAAGGCGATCTCGTGCTCGACCGCGCCCTTGTTCTCGATCCAGGCAGCGACCGCCTTGAGGTCGGCTTCGCTTACGGAAACCCCGTCCTCGTTGCGCAGCAGGTTCTCCAGCAGCACCTTCATCGAGCGCGGCAGGCGGGAAATCCCGGTCAGGCCGGCTTCCTCAGCGGCCGGAAGGCTGTAATAGGCGTATTTCTTGCGCCCGACGGTGATGTCCCGGCGGGTCTTGAGGCTGTCGACTGACGGCATGGAGAGGCTTCCTCTGGTTCACGCCGCCCGACAATCCGGTTGCACGTACGCGCGGTCGACGGCGGGGCACACAGGTCCCCGACGCGCGCGGCGAACGCCTGCTGCGGCGTGGCCGGATATAACGAGGGTTGCGGGTCGCGTCCATGTATCCACACCGGCGGCAGGATCATTGAGAACGGGTCGCACAAATGCTCTCCCTCCCCCTCCGGGGGAGGGTCGTCGGCGCGCAGCGGCGACGGGGTGGGGGCGCTTCGGCGAGACAGCCGCACATGCTCTCTTCGCCGAGCCCTCCCCACCCGGTCGCTTCGCGACCACCCTCCCCCGGCGGGGGAGGGAGACGCCGTGATCACCGCCACCGCCCTCACGGTCTCCCGCGGCGAACGCATGCTGTTCCGGGACCTGTCCTTCCACATCGCCCCGGGCGAGGCCGTGGCCCTGACCGGGGCCAATGGCGCAGGCAAGACCACCCTGCTGCGCACCCTGGCCGGCTTCATCCGCCCGGACGCCGGGACGGTCGCCTTCGCCGATATCGAACCGGCCGAGGCCCGGGCCAGCCATATCCACTGGCTGGGCCATATGGATGGCCTCAAGACCGGCCGTCGGGCCCGCGAGGAGCTGGAATTCCAGGCCCGCTGGTCCGGGGCGAATGACGAAGGGATCGCCGCCGCGATCGCCGGGCTGGCGCTGGAGCCCCTGCTCGACCTCGAGGTGCGCAAACTGTCGGCCGGACAGCGCCGCCGCCTCGCCTTCGCCCGGCTGATCGCCGCCCCGCGCCCCCTGTGGCTGCTGGACGAGCCCTTCGCCCCGCTGGACGCCCGCTGGCGCGCCGCCCTCGGCCTGATGATGCAGGCCCATCTGGACAGGGGCGGGGCCATCCTGGCCGCCGTTCATGATCCCCTGCCAGTTGCGGCGCGGGCGCTCGACATCGGGGCCGGGCGATGAAGGGGCTCATGACCCTGTACCGGCGCGAGCTGGCCCTGGCCTGGTCCGGCGGCGGCGGGCCCCTGCTGGCCTGCGGCTTCTTCCTGTGCCTGACAGCGCTGATCCCGCTGGCGGCCGGGGGCGATCCGGCGGGGCTGAGGCCGATCGCCGGCGGCATCGCCTGGCTGGCTCTTGCCCTGTCATCGATCCTGTCGCTGGAGCGGCTGTTCGAGCGCGATCTCGAGGACGGGGCGCTGGACCTGATCACCCTCGGCCCCGTTCCGCTGGAGCTGGTTGTTCTGGTCAAGGCCAAGGCCCAGTGGCTGGCGGTCGGTGTGCCCCTGGCCCTGACCGCACCGGTCGCGGCGATCACCCTCGGCCTGCCGCCGTCGCTGGCGCCACTGGTCCTGCTCTCCGCCCTGATCGGCTCACTCGGCTTCGCCCTGACCGGCGCGCTGGGTGCCGCGCTGGCGCTGGGCTCGAAGCGCGGCGGCCTGCTGATCGCCGTCGTCGTCCTGCCGCTGTTCATCCCGCCGGTGGTGTTCGGCGCCGGAGCGCTCGAGCGGGCCGTCAACGGCCTCGACCCGATGCCGGCACTGGCCTTCCTCGGGGCCTGGGTCCTCTTCGCCGCCGTGATCACGCCGTTTGCGGGGGCGGCAGCGGTGCGGAATGCGCAAGGGTGAGCACTCATCCTTCGCCGGCGTAGCCGGCAGTCGACCTGGCTGGTTCATCACGAAGACCACAAAGGATGCACGAAGGACACAAAGGGAGCTTTGGCCAGGCGCGGAGCCCTTCGTGTCCTTCGTGCCTTCTTGGTGTCCTTTGTGATGAACCAGCGAAGGCAAGGTCCTGGCCCGGCTGCGCCGGGATCAAGGCATAGGCTCAGGCCTTCTTCACGAACTCCACGCGCAGGACGAGGCCGCGGACCTTGTCGACATTGGCCTCGATCTCGTCGGTGTCGCCGGTCAGGCGGATGTTCTTGACCAGGGTCCCGCGCTTCAGCGTCACCCCGCCCGAGCCCTTGACCTTCAGGTCCTTGATCAGGGTCACGCTGTCGCCGTCGGCGAGGATGTTGCCGTTGGAATCCTTGGTCACGTCGTCGGTCATGGC
>CANMXH010000183.1 GCA_947501315.1 Caulobacteraceae bacterium
CCTGGGCGGCGGCTGCGAACTGGCCATGCTGTGCGACTTCATTGTCGCCTCCGAGAAGGCGAAGTTCGGCCAGCCCGAGATCAACCTCGGCGTCGCCCCCGGCATCGGCGGCTCCCAGCGCCTGACCCGGCTGGTCGGCAAGTCCAAGGCCATGGACATGGTCCTCACCGCCCGGATGATGGACGCCGCCGAGGCTTTAGCGTCCGGCCTCGCCAGCCGCGTCGTCCCGCACGACACCCTGCTGGACGAGGTCCGCAAGATCGCCGCGAGGATCGCCGCGCAAAGCCCGCTGGCCGTCATGGCCAACAAGGAAATGGTCAACGCCGCCCTCGAGACCACCCTGACCCAGGGCGTCCAGTTCGAACGCCGCCTGTTCCACAGCCTGTTCGCCTTCGAGGACCAGAAGGAAGGCATGGCGGCGTTCGTCGAGAAGCGGAAGCCGGTGTTTACGGGGCGGTGAGACTCGCCTTGAACCCGTCCGACCTTTCCGCTATAGCCCCCCGCTCTTCGAGATTTCCCCGCCGTGGACCGTGCTCCGCGGCGTTTCCGTTCGTAAGGTTTGACTGATGGCCAACAATCCCGGCGCCAAGAAAGCGATCCGCAAGATCGCTGCCCGCACCGAAGTGAACAAGGCGCGCCGCACGCGCGTCCGCACCTTCCTGCGCAAGTTTCAGGAAGCCGTCACGGGCGGCGACGCCGGTGCCGCCAAGACCGCCTTCATCGAGGCCCAGTCCGAGCTGATGCGCGCCGTCTCCAAGGGCGTGGTTCACAAGAACACGGGCTCGCGCAAGGTCGGCCGTCTGGCCGCCCAGCTGAAGAAGATGGCTGCCGCCTGATTTTTCGGACCGCGGACGGCCTTTCATCCAGCTGTCACGGCAAAATACAGTGATTTCAACGGCGAGGGCGCGAAGGCTCCCTCGCCGTTTGCACGTGCGCCGGTAACCATGATCCGGCGAAAAGGCGTTCGCTTGGGTGGAGAAATCAGGATTTTCGTTTACGAAATCCGGCTTTAGCGGAGTCAACAATTTTAACTGCAATTCGACTCGCGAATCAGCGTTGACGCCCCCCTCGCCGAGGGTAAGTTCGAGCCGCTGACGCACTTCCATTCCCATACGGAATGAATGCGGCGCGGAACCTGTTTTCGTGTCGGCGTGAGACGCCTGTTCCAGAGTGCGACCCCACCCGCGCGGCACCAGCCTCGCGGGACAGGAGAAGTCGTCCCGGGTCAGGCCTCTCCCGAAGCGCGTCCGCAACAGGGTTTGGAAGGGTGGCTATGCTGAATACGGGGAGCGCGCATATGGCGGGGATGACGGATCCGGATCGTATCTGGACCGAGGCGGCCGGCCGCCTGCGCAACGAGATCGGCGAGGGGCCTTTCAGCTCCTATATCGCCCCCTCGGCTGTGCGCGCCGACGGTGCCGGTCAGCTGATCCTCGTCACCCCGACCGCCTATGCCCGTGACTGGGTGCGCAAGAACGCCCTGCGCCGCATGAACGAGCTTTGGCTCGGCCTCGACGGCCTGTCGCGCCGCCTCGAGGTCCGCTGCCGTGCCGAAATGGGCTCGACCCCGTCGGCCTCCCAGGTTGCCGCCGGTCGTGCCGAGGGGGCCGCCGTCATTCCGTTCCAGCCCCTGGCCATGCCCATGGCCACCGTGCCGCCGGTCGCCGACGGGGCCCGCGCCGTGCGCGCGGCCGGCCTTCAGGAGCGGCTGACCTTCGACAGTTTTGTGGAAGGGCAGGGCAATGCCTTCGCCCTGGCCATCGCCCGACAGGCCGCGGCCTGGGCCGACGGCCATTTCAACCCGATCTTCTTCTGCGGCCCCTATGGCTACGGCAAGACCCACCTGCTCAATGCCATCGCCTGGGAGGCGCAGCGCCTGCGCCCGGACGCCCGCGTTGTCTATCTGACCGCCGAACGCTTCCTCTCGACCTTCGTGCGCGCCACCCAGGACCGCACCATGGCGGCGTTCAAGGACAGTCTGCGCAACGCCGACATGCTGCTGATCGACGACGTCCAGTTCGTCGGCGGCAAGGCCGGCACCCAGGAAGAGCTGCTCTCGACCCTCACCGCCCTGATCGAGGACGGCAAACGCATTGTCCTCTCGGCCGACCGCCCGCCCATGGCCCTTACCGAGGTCGAGCCGCGCCTGCGCAGCCACCTTGCCTCGGGTCTGACCTGCCCGGTCGAGCAGGCGGACCGCGCCCTGAAGCTGGCCGTGGCCCGCAACCGGATCGAGGCCCTGGCCCGGCTCGGCGTCGTCTCGGGTGAGGCCCGGGCCGAGGTGCTCGAACATCTGGTCGACCGCACCCCCGGCTCAATGCGCGAGCTGGAAGGGGCTGTGAATACCCTGGCCGCCGTCGCCGGTGCCCGCCTGTCCTCGCTCAGCGTCGACGAGGTCCAGGCCCTGCTCGGCTCGGCCCTGCGCGGCGGCCCCGAGCGCCGCATCACCGTCGACGAGATCCAGAAGACGGTCGCCGACCATTTCAGCCTCAAACAGGCCGACCTGCTCTCGGAGCGTCGCACCCGCGCCGTGGCCCGCCCGCGCCAGATCGCCATGTGGCTGTGCAAACAGCACACGACCCGCTCCTATCCTGATATCGGTCGCCGCTTCGGAGGCCGCGATCACACCACCGTCCTGCACGGGGTGCGCAAGATCGAGGAGCTGATGGCCCAGGACGACCAGATCGCGCGGGATGTCGAGGCGCTGACGCGCAAGCTGCGGGGCTGACGCCCGCGGTTCTCCCTGCCCCTCCGGGGGTGCTTGGCCGGTCGTATACGACCGGCCTGCGACGTCGGCGCGTTGCGACGACGGGGTGGGGAGGGCTTGGCGAGGCAAGCGCCGGCGTCCTTGTCGCCGAACCGCCCCCACCCGGTCGCTGCGCGACCACCCTCCCTCGCAGGGCGAGGGAGAAGGGCCGTGAACAACCCCCGCCCCTTGCCTTGCTCCCCGCCACCAATCCGCTAGTGTCAAAGGCCCTCTATTCGCGGCGACGCCGGTGAGTCGCTGTATCCGGGCCGAGACCACATGCAACTGACCATCGAACGATCCGCGCTCCTGAAGGCCCTGGGCCATGTGCAGAGCGTCGTCGAGCGCAGGAATACCATTCCGATCCTCTCCAACGTCCTGCTCAGCGCCGGGCACGACAAGCTGTCGTTCGCCGCCACCGACCTCGACATGGAGATGGTCGACGAGGCCGAGGCCCAGGTGAATGTCGAGGGCCAGATCACCGCCCCGGCCCACACCCTGTATGAGATCGTGCGGAAACTGCCCGACGGTGCCGAGGTCTCGCTCAGCTACAACGGCGACGACCCCCGTCTGGTGGTCCAGGCGGGCCGTTCCAAATTCAACCTGCCGGTCCTGCCCGCGGGCGACTTCCCGGTCATGTCGACCGACACCTCGGGCACCCGTTTTGCCATGCCCAAGGAAGACCTGGCCCGGCTGATCGACAAGACCCGGTTCGCCGTCTCGACTGAAGAGACCCGCTACTATCTCAACGGCCTGTATCTCCACACCGTGGCCGAGGCCGGCATTCCACTGCTGCGCGCCGTGGCCACCGACGGCCACCGCCTGGCCCTGGCCGAGACGCCCGCGCCCGAGGGTGCCGCCGGCGGCCCCGGCGTTATCGTGCCGCGCAAGACCATCGACCAGGTCCGTCGCCTGCTCGACGACGGCTCCGGCCCGGTCGAGGTCATGGTCAGCCCGCAGAAGATCCGCTTCGAATTCGGCAACGCCAGCCTGACCTCCAAGGTCATCGACGGCGCCTTCCCCGACTACATGCGGGTCATCCCCAAGGGGAACGACAAACAGGCCAACATCGACAACACCCTGTTCGCCCAGGCCGTCGACCGCGTCGCCACCATCTCGGCCGAGAAGAGCCGTTCGGTGAAACTGGCCTTCGACCTCGACCGCGTCACCCTGACGGTGCGCAATATGGAGGCCGGGCAGGGGGTCGAGGAGGTCGAGATCGGCTATTCGGAAGAGCCCTTCGAGATCGGCTTCAATGCCCGCTACCTGCTCGACGTCGCCGGCCAGATCACCGGCGAAACCGCCCACTTCAAATTCGCCGACCCGGCCTCGCCGACGCTGGTGCTCGATCCGGGCGATCCGGGCGTCCAGTATGTGCTGATGCCGCTGCGGGTGTGATCCGAGTGGCGGGTGACGAGTGGCGAGTGACGCGTTCACATCGCTTCAGTGTCTCGCCACTCGCCACTCGTCACTCGCCACCCCCTTGATCACCGCCCTCACCCTCACCGATTTCCGGTCCTATGCAGCGGCGACCCTGCCCATCGCGGCGGGGGCGGTGGTGCTGCATGGGCCCAACGGCGCCGGCAAGACCAATCTGCTGGAGGCCCTCAGCCTGTTCACCCCCGGCAAGGGCCTGCGCGGCGCCATGGCCCCCGAGATGGGCCGGCGCGAACCCGGCGAAGCCACCGGTCGCGCCTGGGCCGTCGCCGCCATCCTCACCGATGGCGACGAGGAAACGAAACTCGGCACCGGCGTCCAGTCGCCCGGCGCTGCCCGCCGCATCGTCCGGATCGACGGCGAGACGGCCCAGCCCGGACGTCTGCTTGATCACTTGCGCCCCGTCTGGGCCACGCCCGAACAGGACCGGCTGTTCTCCGACGCCCGCGCCGCGCGGCTGAAATTCCTCGACCGGCTGGTC
>CANMXH010000184.1 GCA_947501315.1 Caulobacteraceae bacterium
AGCGGGCACCGGGTCAGGGGTGGGATCGGGTGTCGGTGCGGGTGCCGACGGGCCGGGCTCCGGCGGAACCGGCCCGGCCACGGGCGTCGTGGCGCAGGCGGCGAGCGTCAGGGCCAGGCCGACAAGGACGGCCGTTAAGGAAAGACCCCGACGGCGCGCGCCGTCCCTGATCATGCAGCAGCGGGTTCGGTGCGGGCCAGGACCCAGTTGGGATCGCTGGCACCGAGGGTGCGTTCAAAGGTCCACAGCTCGGCGACCCGACGTTCCTCAATCCGGGGCTCGGCTGCGGCGTCGGCGGGGGTCACCGTATTGCGCAGTTCGGCCAGGAAACGAACCTTTGCGGTGGCCCGGTTCTCCTCGGCCGAGGCCTGCTCCAGATCGGCGCGGGCGGGCTGCAGGAATTCGGCGACCTCGGTCTCGCCCCGGGTCTCGCGGGCGGCGATGCCGGCCTCGAACGAGGCCATGACCGTCGGGGTCAGCAGGGGCTTCAGCGTCTCGCGGTCGCCGGCGGCATAGGCGCGGACGATGGTCTCATGCGCCTGGCGGGCACCCTCGAGAAAGCGGACCGGGTCAAAGGCCGGGTCACGCGCCTTCAGGCCGGCGATCGAGGCCAGGGTGACGGCGTCAAGGACATTCGGGCGGCCCGCTGTCTGGTCCGACACGGCTGCCGTCGGAGCGGGTTTTGCACGGGCGTCCTCTTCCGGTTGTCGGCCGACCTTCTTGCCCAGCACATTATAGAGCTGGAACAGGACCACGGCCGCGATGACGGCGAAAATGACGATCTGGATTTGAACCGGCGGCACTGGCGAACCTTGATGGGCAAACGGCGAGGGAACCCGACGCAACAACAGACGATTAGGGGCTGATATGGGGACGCGCAACCGGAACCGCCCTTCCGGCAGGCGAGCATCGTTGCCGCACCCTGCGCCTCGTGCTAGTCGCCGCGCCTTCACGGTGTCTCAATCCGGCACCGCCCACGCTTTCAGACAGACCGACCGATGACCGACACCGTGACTCCTTCCGACGCCAAGACCGCCGCTCCGCAGGCCCCGGCCGGTCCCGGCTTCCGCATCGTCGCCCAATACGTCAAGGATCTGTCCTTCGAGAACCCGAAGGCCCCCGACAGCCTGCGCGTCGACGGCAAGCCGGCCATCGACATGGGTGTCGAAATGAACGCCCAGGGCCGTCCGGATGGCCTGTTCGAAGTCGATCTGCGGCTGACCATCAAGGCGACGACCGACGCCATGACCGTGTTCAACGTCGAGCTTCTGTACGGGGGCCTGTTCGCCCTGCAGGGCGTGGCCGAACAGGACATCGAGCCGCTGCTGCTGATCGAATGCCCCCGCTACCTGTTCCCGTTTGCCCGCGAGATCATCGCCCGTGCGACTTCGGACGGCGGCTTCTACCCGCCCTTCATGCTGGATCCGATCGATTTCGCAGGCATCTATGTCGCCCGCCAGCAGTCGATCGCGCGCGGACCGGCCGAAACCGGGCAGGCTTAAGCGCACCCGGGCAGCCCCTCGCGGCACTGCGGGCGACAGGGCCGGATCAGGCGTTCGTCAGGCGGTCGACGCCGTTTCCCTGGCAAGCCCATAGGTTTCCCAAAGCGATCGATCCTTCAGGTTTGCCTGCAGGAAGGCCAGGTGCGCGGCCTGTTCTGCCTCGTGGGTCCGGACCGGCAGGGGGCGGGCGCGCGGACCGTAACCCTGGGCGGCCACGGCGGCTGCGGCGGCAACCATTGCGCGCGAGGCTGACAGGTCCAGACGCCGCTCCTTGCCGCCCTTGAGCTCCAGATAGACCTCGGCCAGCAACCGGGCGTCGATCAGGGCTCCATGCAGGGTGCGTTCGACCAGCGAGACCTTGAACCGCTTGCACAGGGCGTCGAGCGAATTGGCCATGCCGGGAAAGCGCGCCTGGGCCAGTTTCAACGTGTCGATCCAGCGGTCTTCCGGAAAGAGGGCGCGGCCACAGCGGCCGAACTCATGATCGATGAAATTCCGGTCAAACTGCGCGTTGTGGGCGATGATCGGGGCGTCGCCGATGAAATCGCACAGGTCGATGACGATTTCGGCGAATCTCGGCGCGTCCTTGACCCGGTCGTCGGTGATGCCATGCACCCGGATGGCGTCGGCAGGGATCAGGCGATCGGGATTGATCAGCCGGTGAAACGTCCGCCCGGTCGGCAGCAGATCCTCGATCTCGATACAGCCGACCTCGATCATACGGTCGCCGGTGCGAGGGTCGAAGCCGGTCGTTTCCGTGTCGAGGACGATTTCGCGGGACATGGGCTCTCTGTGCAGTGGTTCGGCCGGATTCAAAAGGCTACGGCGTGTCGGGCGGTCCCGAAAGGCAATGATCCCGGCCTACTCAAGGGCGCTGCCGGGGCGGCGTCCACCCCGAAGCCAGAACCGTCCCCACGATTTCTTCCACCCGTGCCCGGGCCGCCTCAAGACCCATGCTGGTGTCGATGATAAAGTCCGCCCGGCGACGCTTCTCCGCGTCGGGCCGTTGGCGCGCGAGGATGGCTTCAAACCGTTCGCGGGTCATGCCGGACCGGGCCAGCACCCGTTCCGCCTGAACTGCAGCCGGGGCCGTCACGACCACCACCGCATCCACAGCTGCATCACCGCCGGTCTCGAACAGCAGGGGAACGTCCAGCACGGCCAGTTTCACACCCCGGGCCTCGGCCGCGGCCAGATCCGCCTGCCGGCCATTCAGGACCAGGGGGTGGACGATGGCCTCCAGTCGTTGGAAGCCGTCGGGATCCTTTCCCAGGGCCTCAGCCAGCCGGTTCCGGTCGAGGGCCCCGTCCAGAACGACGCCGGGAAAGGCCTCGCCGACAGGGCCGACCGCCGCCCCTCCCCGCGCATAGAGCTGGTGCACAGCCGTATCGGCATTCCAGACCACGGCGCCCGCGTCCGCAAACATGGAAGCCGTCGTCGACTTGCCCATGCCTATGGAGCCGGTAAGGCCGAGAACAATCATGCTTCGGTCTCCAGCGCATGCAAGGCGATCCGCCGCACATCCACATCCGGCGGCTCAAGGCCAAACAGGGCCTGGAACGACGGCCTTGCCTGACCGATCAGCATGGCGAGGCCGTCCACCACCGTCAGGCCTCGCGCCCGGCCGGCCGTCAGGAAGGGGGTCATCAGGGGGCGGTAGGTCATGTCCATCAGGACGGTTTCCGGCCCGAGCACCGACAGGTCGAGGTCCGGTGGAACACTCAATGCATTGACGACCAGAGAGGCCTCATCCAGCGCCCCCGGGTGAACCAGGGTCCCGCCGACGTCAGCGACCAGACCTTCGGCCCGGGCGGCGGTTCTGTTCAGCACCCCGACACGGGCTCCGGCCGCGAGCAGGGCGGCCACCGCCGCCCGGGCGGCTCCGCCCGCGCCCAACACCACCACCAAACGATCCTTGACTACCAGGCCGGGCACCTGATCGGCGAGTGCAGCCATCAGCCCGGCACCATCCGTGCTGTCGGCGCTGACCCGGCTGTCCGCAAACAGGAGCAGATTTGCAGAACCACACCGTCGCGCCGTCGCGGTCGCTTCGTCTGCCAGTGCCAGCGCCTGTTCCTTGAACGGGGCCGTCACGTTGAATCCGCGCAGGAGACCGGCGCGCCCCTCTGCGACGAGCTTGGCGAACTCTGTCGCGTCCGCAGGGCCGAATGCGCGATAGTCGGCCTCCAGCCCCGCTGCCGCAATCCAGGCCCCATGGATCAGGGGGCTGAGCGAGTGGGTGATCGGCTGGCCTGCGACACCCGCCTGAATCCTCATGACGGGAGCACCCCCGCCCGGCGCAATTCAGCCAGAACCGGCCACAGCGGCAGTCCCAGGACAGTGAAATAGTCGCCGTCCACCGCCTCGAACAGCTGCGCGCCCATGCCCTCAAGCCGATATGAACCGACGCACGCCAGCAGATCATCGCCCTCGGCCCTCAGATAGGCATCCAGAAAGCTGTCGGAGAAGCCACGCATTCTCAGGCTTGCCGTATCGTGTCCTGACCAGATGATCTGGCCGTTACGGGCGAGGGCGGCACCGGAATGGAGTTGGTGGATCTTGCCGCGCATGGCCGCCAGCCGCGCGCGCGCCTCACCGAGCGAAGCCGCCTTGGAGACGAGGCCGCCGTCGAAACCGAGAGTCTGGTCAGCGCCCAGAACCCAGGCATCCGCGTCGTGGCGCGAGACCGCCAGAGCCTTGGCCTGCGCCAGTTCAAGCGCAAGTCCAGCCGCATCCGCCGGGTCATGAACGGCCTTGACGGCGTCCTCGTCCACATCGGCGATCTGGACCGAGAAGACGACGCCGGCCTCCGTCAGCATCGCGCGCCGCGCTGCGCTTTTTGACGCCAGGATCAATCGTTCCGGAGAGGTGATCACCAGCTGGCTCCGAGCCGGCGGGTCCGGCGCTCATTCAACAGGTTGATGATTGCCGCGGCCGTTTCTTCGACAGAACGGCGGGTGACGTCGATCACCGGCCAGCCGCGGCGCTCGAAGGCCCGACGAGCCCTGACCGTCTCCTCGCGCACGGCGTCGTGGTCTACATAGGCGCTGGCCCGGTTGGTGTTCAGCCCGTCGAGCCGGTTCCTGCGGATTTGCACCAGCCGGTCTGGCGAGACCGTGAGACCGACCACCAGGGGGTTTTTCAGCCCGAC
>CANMXH010000185.1 GCA_947501315.1 Caulobacteraceae bacterium
GGCCGCGACCTGGAGCGAACTCGGCCTGACCGTCGATGATTTTTCCTTGGCCGATCATTCCTTGGCCATCAGCACCGCCATCAGCCTGCAGAAAACCCTCAATGCAGAGCTGCAGGAAACGATCGAAAATCTCAGAACCGCCCGGGACGAGGCGATGGCTGCCAGCCGTGCCAAATCAACATTCCTGTCGGTGATGAGTCACGAGATTCGCACGCCACTGAACGGCATACTCGGCATGACCCAGGTCATGATCCGTGAGACCTCTGACGAGCAGACACTTTCCAGACTGGATATCGTGCGGCAGTCCGGCGAGGGCCTGCTCTCCATCCTGAACGACCTGCTGGACCTGTCTCGCATCGAAGCGGGAAAGATGGCCCTTGAGGCGATCCCCTTCGACATGGTCGAGCTGCTGAGCGGTGCCCACTTTGCCTTTATCAGCCTCGCCAGCAACAAGGGGCTGTCCATGCGCCTCGACATCGAGGCGATCCGCGGCCGATACATCGGCGACCCGACCCGAATTCGGCAAATCGTCACCAACCTCCTTTCGAACGCGATCAAATTCACGGAATCCGGAGGCGTTGAAGTCAGTGCGCAATGCATTGAGGGTGGCCTGGAGATCGTGGTCACCGATACCGGCATCGGCATCGATCCGGACAAGTTTTCGGAAATCTTCGGCGAGTTCAGACAAGCAGACACCTCCATAAACCGGGGCTTCGGTGGCACAGGCCTTGGTCTGTCAATCGCCCGTGACCTTGCCACTCTGATGGGTGGGACGATCACGGTGGAAAGCCGGCCGGGAGAAGGCTCTCGTTTCACCGCAAGACTCGGGATTGTCCGCGTGAATGACCGGGAACCCGAGGTCGATCATGCAGAAGATGCTCCGCCCGCTGCTGTCTCGCTGGATAGCCTGCGCGTGCTTGCTGCTGAGGACAATGAGGTCAACCGGCTGGTGCTGCGAAAGATCCTCGAGCAGTTCGGCGTCCCGGTGACGATCGTCATGAACGGGCGCGAGGCCGTCGATGCATGGAACAGCAAGCCTTGGGACATCATTCTGATGGACATCCAGATGCCGGTCATGAGCGGAGTGGAGGCCACCCGGCTCATCCGGAAACAGGAAGAACTGACCCAGCGTCGCTCAACGCCAATCCTCGCCCTCACAGCGAACACCATGACCCATCAACTCCCTGAATACGAAGAGGCGGGCTTCTCGGGGGTGGTCGCCAAGCCGATTCAGGTGAGCCTGCTGATGCAAGCCTTGATCGACACGATCGAAACGCCCGGACCCGACCCGCGGGAGTGAACCGCCTCAGGTTTTCCGACGGCCGTCGGGTTTCCGGTGTGCGGCGACAGCGGCCTCGTTCAGAACCTCGAATCCTTTTTGCTCTGCAGTATGGGGCACTGTGTTGCCGATGGGGTCTCGCGGGCGTCAGCTTGAGGAATAGCTCGTCTTGGTCTGGGTGAAGAACTCCACCGCCGCGAACCCCTGTTCCCGCGCGCCGTAACTGGATGATTTCGAGCCGCCGAACGGGACGTGATAGTCCACCCCGGCGGTCGGCAGATTGACCATGGTCATCCCCGCCTTCGCGCGGCGCTGGAAGTCACGGGCGTGTTTCAGCGAGCTGGTGACAATGCCGGCAGAGAGGCCGAACTCCACGCCGTTGGCGATCTCCAGCGCATGCTCATAGTCCTTTACGCGGATGGTCGAGGCAACAGGGCCGAAGATCTCCTCGTTGTTGATCCGCATGCCTGCTTCGGTATCGGCGATCAGGGTCGGCTGGACATACCAGCCGGGCTTTTCCATCTGCAGCCGCTCGCCGCCCGTGACCAACCTGCCGCCCTCGCCGCGGGCGACCTCGATATAGCGATACGAGGTCTCCATCTGGTCCTCGGACACGGCCGGGCCCATCTGGGTCTGCGGGTCCAGCGCATCGCCGACGCGCAAGGAGGCCACGCGTTCGGCGAGAGCCGCGACGAACCGGTCATGGATGCCGTCCTGCACGATCAGACGGCTGGAGGCCGTGCAACGCTGCCCGGTGGCGAAGAAGGAACCGTCGAGGGCGATCTGTACCGCCCGATCCAGGTCGGCGTCGTCGAGCACGATCAGGGGGTTCTTGCCGCCCATCTCCAGCTGGACCCGCGCCTGACGCTTCACTGCGCCTGCGGCTACGCCGGCACCGACGCCCTGCGAACCGGTGAAGCTGAGCCCGGCCACGTCCGGATGGTCGACCAGGGCCTGCCCGACCCGGCCCCGCCCGATGACCAGATTGAGCACGCCCCTGGGCAGGCCCGCCTCATGCAGGATGGCGACCAGCGCCTCGGCCGTCGCGGGCGTCGGCCCAGCGGGCTTCATCACCACGGTATTGCCGAAAGCCAGCGCCGGCGCGGCCTTCCAGGCCGGGATGGCGATCGGGAAATTCCACGGCGTGATCAGGCCATAGACGCCGACCGCCTGACGATAGGTCTGGATCTCGACGCCGGGCCGAACAGAGGCCAGGTTCTGGCCATGGACACGGAGGGCCTCGCCCGCGAAATACTTGAGTACGCGACCGGCCCGCACCGTCTCGCCAATGCCTTCCGCAAGGGTCTTGCCCTCTTCGCGCGACAACAACCGACCCAGAGCCTCGCGCCGTTCCATCACCAGCGTCCCGGCGCGGTCGAGGATGTCCGAGCGAAGTTCCGGTGAGGCCTCGGACCAGCCAGGAAAAGCCGCCTTGGCCGCCGCCACCGCCGCATTGACCTCGGCCTCGCCGCCATCCGGCGTGCGGGCGACGACCTCGCGAGTGTCCGATGGATTCAGGCTCTCGCCCGGCCGGTCCGCAGAGACCGTCTCGCCGTTGATCCAATGGTTCAGTTCGATCGTCTCGGTCATGGCGCGTCCTTGTCCTGGTCCGCTCGATCTAGCAACCGGCGCGGGCTTGCGACAGGTCTCTAACCGAACAGACGCGGCGAAGTCTGCGATAAGCTGAACACCTGAAACGAGTCGGAGCCCCCTCATGAGCGCAGAGCAGACCGAAGCGGTAACGGGCTGGCGCTTCTGGATCGACCGGGGCGGTACCTTCACGGACATCGTCGCCCGCGCGCCGAACGGGTCGCTGCAGACGCGCAAACTGCTGTCGGACAATCCCGAACAGTATGCCGACGCTGCCGTGGAGGGGGTGCGGCGGATCCTCGGTGCCGGGAGCGGCCCCCTGCCCGACGGCCTCGTCGCCGAAATCCGCATGGGTACGACCGTGGCCACCAACGCCCTGCTCGAGCGCAAGGGGGAGCCCGTCGTACTCGCGATCACCCGCGGTTTCGGCGATGCCCTGCGCATCGGCTGGCAGAGCCGGCCAGAGCTTTTCGCCCGCCACATCGTTCTCAGCGAACAGCTCCATGACCGGGTGATCGAGATCGGGGAGCGGGTAAGGTCGGACGGGGCTATCGACCGGCCGCTTGATGAGGAGCGGGCACGGCTGGACCTGACCGCGGCTCGGGCTGCCGGCTTCAGGGCCTTGGCCATCGTTCTGGTGCATGGCTGGAAGTTCAGCGATCACGAACGTCGGCTGGCCGCCATCGCCCGGGAGATCGGCTTCGAACAGATCTCGGTCAGTCATGAGGTCGGAGCCCTGATCAAATTGATCGGCCGCGGGGACACCGCTGTGGTGGACGCCTACCTCTCTCCGATCCTTCGGGCCTATGTCGACCGGGTCGGCGCAGATCTGGGGCCCTACGCACCTCTGCTGTTCATGCAATCGAGCGGGGGATTGACTGCGGCTGAGGCCTTTCGGGGCAAGGACGCCATTCTCTCGGGACCCGCAGGCGGGGTCGTAGGCATGGCCGGGACCGCTCGGGCGGCCGGCTTCGATCGCGTCATCGGCTTCGACATGGGCGGCACCTCGACAGACGTGTCACATTTTGCCGGCGACTATGAGCGAACCTCGGACGCCGTGGTGGCGGGGGTGCGGCTGCGCGCTCCGATGCTGGGCATACACACCGTTGCAGCGGGCGGTGGTTCGATCTGCCGCTTCGATGGCGCCCGGTTGAGGGTCGGGCCGGAGTCGGCCGGGGCCGTGCCGGGGCCGGCCGCCTATCGCAGGGGCGGGCCGCTGACAGTCACCGACTGCAACGTCATGCTGGGCAAGCTGCGTCCCGACCAGTTTCCGGCAGTGTTCGGACCAAACGGCGACCAACAGCTTGACGCCGGGGCGGTCAAGGCAGGCTTCGAGGCCATGGTCGCCGAGGTCCATCTTGCCACTGGTCGCGCGGTGACGCCGGAGTCGCTGGCTGAGGGCTTCATCACCATCGCCGTCCAGAACATGGCCGAGGCGATCAAGTCGGTCTCGATCCAGCGTGGCTATGACATCTCCCGCTATGTCCTGAACTGCTTCGGCGGCGCGGGAGGCCAGCACGCCTGCCTGGTCGCCGACGCCCTTGGCATGACCCGCGTCATGCTCCACCCCTTCGCCGGCGTCCTGTCTGCCTATGGCATGGGGCTGGCCGAGGTGCGGTCGATCCGGCAGGCGACGGTGGCCGCACCACTGGAGGCCGCCGTAGACGCAGTGCTGGCCGCGCGGGTCTCGGCGCTCGACCGTCAG
>CANMXH010000186.1 GCA_947501315.1 Caulobacteraceae bacterium
GGAGGGGTGCTGGTCGCGCGGGGCGACGAGGTGCTGTACCGGCAGGTCCACGGCTTCGCCAACCGGAGCCTCCGCACGCCGCTGGCCCTGAACTCGCGTTTCCGCCTGGCCTCGGTCAGCAAGCAGTTCACCGCCGCCGCCATTCTGCGGTTGCAGGACGAGGGGGTTCTGTCGGTCGACGATCCTGTCTGCAAATGGATCCAGCCCTGTCCGGCGGCGTGGGGCCCCGTCCGCTTGCATCATCTGCTCGGGCACAGTTCCGGTATTCCGGACCTGATGGCGCGGCCCGGCTGGGGCATTCGTCGGGTCACGCCCGCTTCCATGGAAGACCTGACCGCTGAATCCATGCGGTACGGCCTTCAGTTCCCGCCGGGAACGAAGGTTCGTTACAACAACGCCGGCTACAATCTGCTGGGTGCCGTGGTCGAGCAGGCCAGTGGACAGCCGCTGCGCGTCTATCTGCGTACCGCCTTCTTCGAGCCGCTCGGCATGGCCGACACCGGCTATGACGACGGGGCCTCTGACGTGGTCATGGGCTATGCCAACCTCGGCGGCGGCGGGCCGTCGCCCCAGCCGGACGCCAATGTCAGCATCATCGTGGGAGCCGGGGCGCTCTATTCGACGCTCGACGACCTGCTGGTCTGGCAGCGAGCGCTGTATCATGGCGATCTGCTCAGCCCGCGCAGCCTTGCGATGATGATCGCCGACCATGCGCCGGAATCGACCCCGCCCGAACGCGGCCGGCCGCGTCGCGACTGGGGCTTCGGCGTCTTTACCAACGGCATCGGCCAGCGCGTGTCGCCCGCCTTCATGGACAGGCAGATTTTCCACACCGGGAGCTGGTCGGGATTCCGCAACCTGATGACCTATCAGCCTGATCAGGACATCACCGTCATTGTCCTGTCGAACAACTACCACCAGCGCGACGCGGTCTTCCTGCTGTCGCAGCAGGGGGTGGCCGAGGCTCTGGGACGACCGTTTCCGACGGCGATGGGTCGTTAGAGCCCTTCGGTTGGAGAGCGGCACAAACCGCTCGCCCATTCGGAGCGCCCGGGTTTAGGCTGATCCGGTTCGCCCCGGAGTTTGCCATGCTGTCTTTTGCCGCCGCCGCCTTGCTCGCCCTTTCCGCTCCCGACGCTGCATCGTCCCGGGGCGGGTCGCCCCAAGCGGCTGCCGCCTCGGCGCTTGAGGCCATGCACGCCGCCGCCGCGCGCTCCGACGGTGCGGCCTGGGCGGACCGGTTGGCCCCCGGTCTGGTCTGGGTCGGCAATGAGACCTCCGAACGGTGGGACCGGGAAGCCTTTCTCGGCTTCGCGGCACCGGTCTTCGCCCGGGGCGAGGGCTGGATCTATTCGGCCCGGGATGCAGGCGGTCAGCGCCATGTGACCCTGGCCCCGGACCCTTGCGACTGCGTCGCCTGGTTCGATGAGGTGCTGGACAGTGTCACCTATGGCACGGCGCGCGGCGAGGGCATGCTGGTCCGAGATGGCGAGACCTGGCGTGTGCTGCGCTATGCGCTGAGCTATCCCATCCCCAATGAGCTCGCGAATGGCATGACGGCCGAGATCAAGGCCTTCGAAGCGGATACGCCGATCGCGGACGCACCGGGCGAGGCCGCCGACACGCCAGAAGAAGAAGCCGCCGCCGCAGTGCTGGACGCCCTGCACGGAGCCGCGTCGAGAGCCGACGGTGCGACCTATTTCGACCTGTTCACGCCGGACGCGACCTATATCGGCACCGATGTGACCGAGCACTGGTCGATCGCCGAGTTCCGCGCCTATGCCGAGCCGTATTTCAACCGTGGCCGTGGCTGGACCTATACCCCCCGCTCGCGATCCCTGACCCTCGCACCGCTGGACTGCCGCTGCGTGGTCTGGTTCGACGAGGCGCTGGACAGCCAGTCCTATGGCACCAGCCGGGGCACCGGGGTATTGGTGCGGGGTGAGGACGGGCAGTGGCGGATCGCCCTCTATGCGCTGACATTCCCTATCCCCAACGCCCTCGCGCGGGACATGACGGCGCGGATCCGGGCGGCGGCGGCGCAGTAGCCGGAAACCGGAACATATGGCCAACCCCGGCGCAGTCCTCTAACACCGCCGGATGGATTTCACCGACGACGCCTTCGTCCTGTCTGCCCGCGCCCACGGCGACACCGGGGTGGTGGTCGAACTGCTGACCGAGGCACACGGCCGGCGCGCGGCTTATGTCGCGGGCGGGGCGTCGCGCAAGATGAAGCCGTTCCTTCAGCCCGGGGCGCGCGTGGTGGCTGACTACAAGGCCCGGACCTCGGACCATCTCGGCTCGGCCAGGCTGGAGCCGGTCGGGGAGGGCCCCAGTGCCCTGTTCGATGATCCGCTGGCCCTGACCGGCCTCGCCGCCGCTGCTGCGGTGGCGCAAGGCAGCCTGCCGGAACGGGAGCCGCATCCGGGTGCCTTCCTGGCCTTCGAGGCGCTGATGTCAGCCTTCGCCCTGCCGGATGTCTGGCCCGCGATTTTCGTGCGGTTTGAGGCCGGCCTGCTGGAAGACCTCGGCTTTGGCCTCGACCTGTCGCGCTGCGCCGTCACCGGGACCATGGACGATCTGATCTGGGTCAGCCCGCGCACCGGCCGCGCCGTCAGCGCCGACGCGGGGGCCCCCTATGCCGACAAACTGCTGAAACTGCCGCCGTTCATGCTCGGGGCCCAGGCCGGGCTGGGCGCGGGGGATGTCGGGGCCGGCCTCGACCTCACCGCCCATTTCCTCGAACAGTTCGTCTTTCACCCCCAGAACAGGCCGATCCCGCCGGCGCGGGTCTGGATGATCGACAAGCTGCGCGAGGCCGGGCGGCTGTGACGCCGGCGTGGCAAATGCAACGCCTGCGGAGCAAGCGGTGCTGGCAGGCCACGGGGGACACCGATAACTGACTGAACCGGCGGCCTTCACGGAACCGCCGCCGGGCTGTCGCGGGTCTGTTGTGCGGCGACCCTAAGCCGCCGTCGCGTGCATCGGCACGGTAAAGATTCCCGGGGACAACCATGAACAATCATCGTCTTTTGGCGGGCGTTTCGACGCTCGCGCTCGCTTTCGGCGGCGTGATGCTGACTTCGGCACCAGCCTTCGCTCAAGCCGTCGTTTCGGAGCCGGACAGCCCGGTCGCCGCGCTCGACGAGATCGTTGTCTTCGGTCTCGGCCAGAGCCGCCAGCAGGCCTCGATCAGCGAAGCCGCCATTGCGATCGAAGCCCCGGGCACCAGCCCGCTGAAGGCCATTGAGCGCCTGCCGGGCGTCAGCTTCCAGTCGGCCGATGCCTTCGGCAACTATGAATGGTCCGCGCGCATCGTGCTGCGCAGCTTCAACCAGAACCAGCTGGGCTTCACTCTCGACGGCGTGCCGCTGGGGGACATGAGCTACGGCAACCACAACGGCCTGCACATCTCGCGCGCCATCATCTCCGAGAACGTCGCCCGCGTGGACGTGGCCCAGGGTTCGGGCGCTCTCGGCACGGCCTCGAGCAGCAATCTGGGTGGCACGGTCGCTTTCGTCAGCCGCGGTCCGGCTGAAACGTTCGGCCTCGATGTCGCCGGCACCTACGGCAGCGATGAAACCATGCGCGGCTTCGTCCGCGTCGACACCGGCGCGTTCGGCCCGGCCGGAACGGCGATGTCGCTTTCCTTCGTCGATCACGGGATGGACAAGTGGAAGGGTCTGGGTCAGCAGAACCAGCAGCAGATCAACTTCAACCTCGTCCAGCCGGTCGGCCGCGGTGAAATCACCGGCTTCATCAACCACTCCGAGCGCCGCGAGAACGACTACCAGGACATGTCGCTGGAGCAGATCGCGCGCCTCGGCCGTGACTTCGACAACATTTCGGACAACTACGCCCTGGCGGTCCGGATCGCCGATATCGCGAACAATCGCGGCGACACCGGCGCTCCCGTGACCAACGCCGGTGCCGGAACCGTCTATCCGGCCCCGATCGGAACCGTCGACGATGCCTATTTCGACGCTTCTGGCCTGCGCGACGACACCCTGGGTGCCCTGACCCTGAACTACCCCGTCACCGACGCCTTTGAGGTTTCGCTGACCGGCTATGGCCACAAGAACGAGGGCCAGGGCCTGTGGTGGACCCCCTATGTCGCGACGCCGGTCGGCGCACCTGACCAGTCCGGTGCCGCGATCCTCGCGCCCAGCCCGATTTCGGTCCGCACGACCGAGTACGATATCGAGCGCCGTGGTGTGATCGGCTCGGCTACCCTGACCGTGGGCAACCACGAGATCGAGGGCGGCTTCTGGATGGAGAGCAACGACTTCAACCACGCCCGCCGCTTCTATGGCCTGGCCCGCGCCGCCAACACCCGGGACTCGCTGGAGTTCCTCGCCAATCCCTTCTTCACCCAGTGGGAATACGACTTCGAGACCGAGACAAGCCTGTTTTATGTGCAGGACAGCTGGTCGGTCACCGAGGCCCTGACCGTCAATGCCGGCTTCAAGTCGCTGAGCGTCGAGAACTCGGCCACCACCGTCACCGGCAGCAACAAGACCGGCACCATCAAGGCAGAAGATAACTTCCTGCCCCAGGTCGGCGTTGCCTGGGAC